>NZ_JAYSGF010000069.1:0-6270 GCF_041912965.1 Chromobacterium sp.
AGCGAGCTGGCATAGGCCACCATGCCGAAGCGCGACACCACGCCGTAGGTAGGCTTGATGCCGGTCACGCCGCAGTGGCTGGCCGGCTGACGGATGGAGCCGCCGGTATCGGTGGCAGTGGCCACCGGCGCCAGGCGCGCAGCCACGGCAGCGGCAGAGCCACCGGAGGAGCCACCGGGAATGGCGTTCAGGTCCCACGGGTTCTTCACCGCGCCGTAGAAACTGTTCTCGTTGGAGGAGCCCATGGCGAACTCGTCCATATTGGCGCGACCCAGCGTCACTAGGCCGGCGGCCTGACACTGCTCGATCACATGGGCGCTGTACGGCGAGATGAAGTTGTCCAGCATCTTCGAGCCGCAGCTGGTCTTCCAGCCCTGCTGACAGAAGATATCCTTGTGCGCGATGGGCACACCGGTCAGCACACCGGCATTGCCGGCGGCACGGCGTGCATCGGCAGCAGCGGCTTCGGCCAGGGTCTTGGCGCGGTCTACCGTAATAAAAGCGTTCAGTTGCGGATTGAGCGCATCGATGCGGTCGAGATAGGCAGTGGCCAGCTCGACGGCGCTGATCTGGCCGGCGGCCAGTTGCGCGGAAAGCTGTTTCAGCGTGGCGTGAATCATTGCGTGTTGATTTCCGTCCGGAATGACATAAGTGCATGGCTGCAGCCATGCCCGGCAGCCGGGGTTGGCCGCGTTATTCGATTACCTTGGGCACCAGGAACAGGCCTTTTTCCACCTGCGGCGCCACCGCCTGGCAAGCTTCGCGGCGATCCGGCTCGGTAACCGCGTCTTCGCGCAGGCGCAGGCTGACATCCTGCGGATGCGCCATCGGTTCGATACCGTCGGTATTGACGGCCTGCATCTGCTCGATCAGGCCCAGAATATTGTTCAGCTGCTTGCCGACGGCCTCGATTTCGGCGTCGGTTACGGCGATGCGGGACAGGCGCGCGATTCGCGCAACATCCTCATGAGTCAGCGACATGACACCCTCGTCAAAACCTTTAATAATTCAAGCGTTGTAGGGTATCATAACTGGTTTGATTCACCCAAGAACACATGGTCGTTCTGCGGACCTGCCGGGCGGGTTTCTCGGCTGTCACGCCTATTGAACCTTTCGTCCGCACAATGACCAAAACCGCCACTGGTCTATCCGGCGCCGGATGCGCCGGCACCCACCAAACATTCAATTCAGGATCGCCACATGTTTCGTTCGCTCACCGGCTACTTTTCCAATGATCTGGCCATCGACCTCGGCACGGCCAACACCCTGATCTACATGCGCGGCAAAGGCATCGTGCTTGACGAGCCTTCGGTAGTAGCCATCCACAACGACGCACCGACCAACAAGAAGTCCATCCTGGCCGTCGGCCTGGAAGCGAAGAAGATGCTGGGCCGCACCCCGGGCAGCATCCAGGCCATCCGCCCGATGAAGGACGGCGTGATCGCCGACTTCACCGTGACCGAGCAGATGCTCAAGCAGTTCATCCGCATGGTCCACCCGCGCAGCACCTTCCGCCCCAGCCCGCGCATCATCATCTGCGTGCCCTGCGGCTCCACCCAGGTCGAGCGCCGCGCCATCAAGGACGCGGCCGAGGCCGCGGGCGCCACGGCTGTCTACCTGATCGAGGAGCCCATGGCCGCCGGCATCGGCGCGGGCCTGCCGGTCAGCGAGGCCAGCGGCTCCATGGTCGTGGACATCGGCGGCGGCACCACCGAGGTGGGCGTGATCTCGCTGGGCGGCATGGTCTACAAGGGCAGCGTGCGCGTAGGTGGCGACAAATTCGACGAAGCCATCATCAACTACATCCGCCGCAACTACGGCATGCTGATCGGCGAAACCACCGCCGAGGAAATCAAGAAGACCATCGGTTCCGCCTTCCCGGGCGCCGAAGTGCGCGAAATGGAAGTCAAGGGCCGCAACCTGGCCGAAGGCATTCCGCGCGCCTTCACCGTGTCCTCCAACGAAATCCTGGAAGCGCTGACCGAACCGTTGAACCAAATCGTGTCCGCGGTGAAGATCGCGCTGGAACAGACCCCGCCGGAACTGGGCGCCGACATCGCCGACAAGGGCATGGTGCTGACCGGCGGCGGCGCGCTGCTGAAGGATATCGACCGCCTGCTGGCCGAAGAAACCGGCCTGCCGGTGTTCGTGGCCGAAGAACCGCTGACCTGCGTGGTGCGCGGCTCCGGCAAGGCGCTGGAGAAGATGGACAAGATTGGCACCATTTTCACCAACGTACCTTAAACCGGAACGGCCGACGACCGCCTGAGCCCGGCTCCGGCGGCGCCGGCCGCTCGTAAAGCAAGCAATGACGGTGGGCGCGCAGCAAGCGCCCACTGCTGATGCACAGCGCCCCGCGTCAAGGGGCGAGGTCTGAGCCGATGGACTTTGCCAACACCCCCAGCTTCTTCCGCTCCGGGCCGCCGCCCGGCGCGCGCTTGGCCATGGCCGTGGCCGCCTCGATCGCGCTCCTGGTCGGCGACAGCTATTTCGGCCTGATGGAACAGGCGCGCGAAGCCACTTCGCTGGCGCTGTACCCGGTGCAGCGCGCGGTGAACATGCCGGCGCAGGCGATGCGCCATGTCAGCGACTTCCTCAGCTCCCAAACCGAACTGAAACAGGAAAACACCGCCTTGCGCGCGCGCCAACTGGAAATGTCGGCGCAGCTGTCGCGGCTGCAAACCCTGCAGCGCGAGCTGGACGAAGTGCGCAAGCTCAACGGCATCAAGTCCAGCTACCACCAACAGGCGCTGATGGCGGAAACGCTGTACACCGGCCGCGATCCATTCTCCTACAAGATCATCATCGACAAGGGCAGCGACGCCAATCTGAAAGCCGGCCAGCCGGTGGTGGACGCCAGCGGCCTCTTGGGCCAGGTGACCCGGGTGCAGCCGCTAACCGCGGAAGTCACCCTGGTCATAGACAAGAACCAGATGGTGCCGGTGATGGTGGCGCGCACCGGCCAGCGCGCCATCCTGTACGGCTACGGCGGCGGCGTGGAAATCCGCTACCTGCCACAAAGCGCGGACATCAAGGACGGCGACCACATCGTCACCTCCGGCGTGGACGGCGTCTATCCGGCCGGCATCCCGGTGGCGCGCGTGACCAGGGTGGAGCGCAACCAGGGCGCCACCTTCGCCCGCATCGCCACCGCGCCCTTGGCCGGCGTGCAGCAAACCCGCTACATGCTGGTGCTGGGCGACAAGCAGGCGCCGCCGCGTCCGCCGGAACCGGCCCCCATCGTCAAAAAGAGCAGGGGCGGCAAGAAAACCGCCGCCGAGGAGTAAGCCCCGATGTCGTTCGAGCGCCCCAAGGAACTGCTCAAACCGGTGAAGCGCCGCTTCATCCTGTTTTCCTTCGTCTTCGCCATCCTGATCGAACTGATCCCGCTGCCGCACGGCAGCACGCGCTGGCTGCCGGACTTCATCGGCATGCTGATCCTGTACTGGGTGATCAACCAGCCGCGCCGGGTCAATATCGGCACCGCCTTCCTGTTGGGACTGGTGGCCGACATCTCCACCGCGGGCTTGTTCGGCCAGCACGCGCTGGCCTATTCGATCACCGCCTATCTGGCGCTGGCGCGCCAGCGCCAAGTGGTGATGTTCAACCTGGGCCAGCAGACGCTGGTGGTGTTGGGCCTGTTGCTGACCAACCAGATCATCATGGTGGTGGTGCGCATGCTGACCGGTTCCGCCTTCGTCGGCTGGGCCTATTTCCTGCCGCCCTTGATCGGCGCGCTGCTGTGGCCGCTGCTGACCAAGCTGATGCTGATGCCCTACCGCCACAACGCGGTGTAGCACCGCGGACCGTCCATGCCTCAACCGACCCGCTTCAAGAATCCCCAGGCCGAAGACAGCCAGTTCCAGCTGCGCCTGATCGTCGCCTACGCGCTGATCGTGCTGATGTTCCTGGTGCTGCTCTCGCGCTTCATCTGGCTGCAAGTGCTGCAGCACGAGCACTTCTCCACGCTGGCGCAGAACAACCGCATCTCGCTGGTGCCCATCCTGCCCAACCGCGGCCTGATCCTGGACCGCAACGGCGTGGTGCTGGCGCAGAACTACTCCGCCTATACGCTGGAGCTGACGCCGAGCAAGATCGCCGACCTAGCCGCCACCGAGGCCGAGCTGCGCAAGCTGGTGGACATCACCCCGCGCGACGAACGCCAGTTCAAACGCCTGCTGACCGAGAGCAAGAACTTTGAATCCATCCCGCTGAAAACCAAGCTCAGCGAGGAGGAGGCCGCGCGCGTCGCCGCCCAGGCCTGGCGCTTCCCCGGCGTGGAGGTCAAGGCGCGGCTGTTCCGCGACTATCCGTTCAAGGAAATGACCAGCCATGTGCTCGGCTACATCGGCCGCATCAACCAGCGCGACAAGGAAAGGCTGGAAGAGGAAGAGAAAACCGCCAATTACAAGGGCTCCAACTATATTGGCAAGACCGGCCTGGAAGCGGTGTACGAGGATGATCTGCACGGCAAGGTCGGTTTCGAGGAAGTGGAGACCGATTCCGGCGGCCGCGCGGTGCGCTCGCTGCGGCGCACGCCGCCGGTCAACGGCAACACCCTGAAGCTGGCGCTGGACATCCGCCTGCAGGAAATGGCGGACAAGCTGTTCGGCAGCCGCCGCGGCGCGCTGGTGGCGATAGAGCCGTCCACCGGCGGCGTGCTCGCCTTCCTGTCCAAGCCGGGCTTCGATCCCAATCTGTTCATAGACGGCATCGACACCCAGACCTGGAGCAATCTGAACAACGACTGGCAGAAGCCGATGATCAACCGCGCGCTGCGCGGCACCTATCCGCCCGGCTCCACCTTCAAGCCCTTCATGGCGATGGCCGCATTGGAAAACCACGCCATCGGCATGCGCGACATCCGCCCGGCGCCCGGCTACTTCACCCTGCCCGGCTCCAGCCACCAGTTCCGCGACAGCAAGAAGGCCGGCAACGGCATGATCAATCTGCAACGCGCGATCGAAGTCTCCAGCGACACCTTCTTCTACAAGCTGGCCTGGGACATGGGCATAGACAAGATCCATCCGGCGCTGGCGCAGTTCGGCCTGGGCAGCAAGAGCGGCATCGACCTGGACGGTGAATCCATAGGCGTGCTGCCGTCCAAGGAGTGGAAGGCCAAGCGCTTCGCCCGCTACAAGGAAGAATTCCGCCGCTGGTATCCAGCCGACGTGGTCAGCATCGGCATCGGCCAGGGCTTCAACGCCTATACTCCGCTGCAAATGGCCAACGCCACCGCCATCATGGCCAACGACGGCCAGGTGTTCAAACCGCACCTGGTGCAGCAAGTGGTGGACACCCGCAGCGGCAAGGCGCGCATCATCGAACCGATGCCCACCCGCCAGATTCCGTTCAAGCCGGAAAACTTCGAATACGTGAAGCGCGGCATGGAAGGCGTGATGACGCGCGGCACCGGCGCGCGGCTGGGCGTGGGCCTGCAATACTCCATGGCCGGCAAGACCGGCACCGCCCAGGTGGTGCAGATCAAGCAAGGCGCCAAGTACAACGCCGCCGCGCTGGCCGAGCAATACCGCGACCACAGCTGGTTCATCGCCTTCGCGCCGGTGGACAAGCCGCGCATTGCGGTGGCGGTGATCGTGGAGAACGCCGGCTTCGGCGCCGCCGCCGCCGCGCCCATCGTGCGCGCGCTGTTCGACTACTATTTGCTGGGCAAGGTGCCGAAAGACATCGAAGGCACGCTGAAGACCATGCCCACCGACACCGCCAACGACAATGCAGACCTCTCTAATTAAACGCGTCTGGCAGCAGATCAAGGAACCGCTGGACGGCTGGATGATGCTATTCCTGGGCCTGATCTTCGTGCTCAGCATGGTGCTGCTGTACTCGGCCAACAATCAGTCCTTCGACAAGATAGACAACAAGCTGGTCTACACCAGCCTATCGCTGATCATCATGTGGGTGATCGCCCGCATGCGGCCGCAAAGCATCATGAACTTCGCGCCGCCCATCTACGGCCTGGGCGTGCTGCTGCTGCTGGCCGTCCACTTCAAGGGCGTCACCGTCAACGGCTCCACCCGCTGGCTGGAACTGGGCATCACCCGCATCCAGCCGTCCGAGATCATGAAGATCGCGCTGCCGATGATGCTGGCCTGGTTCTTCCAGAAATACGAGCTGTCGATGCGCTGGTGGCACTACCTGGTGGCCGCCTTGCTGATGGCGGTGCCCAGCGCGCTGGTGCTGAAGCAGCCGGACCTGGGCACCACGCTGCTGATCGCCGCCGCCGGCCTGTTCGTGCTGTTCTTCGCCGGC
>NZ_JAYSGF010000069.1:6370-13922 GCF_041912965.1 Chromobacterium sp.
TCTTCGCCGGCATCGGCATGGGCGCGGCCAGCCTGCCCATCGTCTGGAACCTGCTGCACGACTATCAGCGCCGCCGGGTGCTGACCATGATAGATCCGACCACCGATCCCTTGGGCGACGGCTACCACATCATCCAGTCCATGATCGCCATCGGCTCCGGCGGCCCCTGGGGCAAGGGCTGGCTCAACGGCACCCAGACCCACCTCGATTACATTCCGGAACGGACCACGGACTTCATCTTCGCGGTGTATTCCGAGGAATTCGGCCTGGCCGGCAATGTGCTGCTGCTGGTGCTCTATCTGCTGGTGCTCAGCCGCGCGATGATGATCACCGCCAGCGCGCAGACGCTGTACGGCCGGCTGATGGCCGGCTCCATCACCCTGTCCTTCTTCGTCTACGCCTTCGTCAATATGGGCATGGTGTCCGGCATCCTGCCGGTGGTGGGCGTGCCGCTGCCCTTCATGTCCTACGGCGGCACCGCCACCGTCACCCTGTTCGTCGGCATGGGCATGTTGATGAGCATCAGCAATCTAAAACGCTGAGAGCCTGTTTACGATCTGCTGCGCTTCGGCGATACGACGTTGGAAATGACCTCAGAATGCTCATGTACCGTATGGCGGGAACCAATTGCCCGCCGCGCCGGCCTACCCCTGTTTGCCCCAGACTTACGTCATGCCCGGAATGTTTTCGACTTGACGAAAGCAAGCAAAATCGCAAGCCTATGCAGTTCCGGCGCCGCCGCGCGCCGCCGTCCCGCATTCACGCCAGAGGAAACGCCACCGCATGCGCATCAAGACCCTGAGCCTGCTGCTCGCCCTGTCCCTGGGCCACACCCTGCCGGCCATCGCCGCCGAAACCGTGACCGCCAGCCAAAGCCAACTGCAAGCCTACACCAGCGTGGAAGGCATCACCGAATACCGGCTGCCCAATGGCCTGCGCGTCCTGCTGGCGCCGGACGCCTCCAAGCCCACCACCACCGTCAACGTCACCTATCTGGTGGGCAGCCGCCACGAAAGCTATGGCGAAACCGGCATGGCCCACTTGCTGGAGCACATGCTGTTCAAGGGCACGCCCAGCAGCGGCAATCTGATGCAGGAACTCGGCAAGCGCGGCATGCAGTTCAACGGCACCACCTTTCTGGACCGCACCAACTACTACGAAACCTTCCCCGCCAACGACGATAATCTGCGCTGGGCTCTGGAGATGGAAGCCGACCGCATGGTCAACAGCAAGATCGCCAGGAGCGATCTGGACACCGAGTTCTCGGTGGTGCGCAATGAAATGGAGATGGGGGAGAACAATCCCCGCCGCGTGCTGTGGAAGCAGATGACCGCGGTCAGCTACGACTGGCACAACTACGGTCACAACACCATAGGCGCGCGCTCCGACGTGGAAAAGGTCCGCATCGACAATCTGCAGGCCTTCTACCGCAAGTACTACCAGCCGGACAACGCGGTGCTGATGATCAGCGGCAAGTTCGATCCGGCGGCGACACTGGCCGTCGTCCAGCGGGCTTTCGGCAAGATCGCCAAGCCGCAGCGCCAGCTGACGCCGACCTGGACCGAGGAACCGCAGCGCGACGGCGCGCGCGAATTGACCGTGGAGCGCGTCGGCGACACCCAACTGGCCGCGGTGCTCTACCCCATCGCCGCCGGCAGCCACCCGGACGCGACCGCGGTGCTGGCCTTGGCCGACATCCTGGCCAACACCCCCAACGGCCGGCTGTACCAGGCGCTGGTGGGCGGCAAGAAAGCCGTGGGCGTCGAGGCCTGGCCGTTCGCGCTGGCCGAACCGGGCTACATCATCTTCTGGGCGGAACTGAACAAGGGCCAGAAGCTGACCGATGCGCGCCAGGCGCTGCTCGCCACGCTGGAAGGCTTCAAGAGCAAACCGGTGACCGAGGCCGAACTCAAGCGCGCCAAGGGCAGCCTGCTCAACGACATCGACAAGACCCTGAACGATCCGCAGCAGTTGGCGGTGGAAATGTCCGAAGCCATCGCCAAGGGCGACTGGCGGCTGTTCTTCCTGAATCGCGACCGCATCGAGGCGCTGAGCGCCAAGGACGTGGAACGGGCGGCCGAGAACTACTTCAAGGCGTCCAACCGCACCTATGGCCAGTTCGTGCCCACCGCCAAGCCGGAACGCAGCGTGATCCCGGCCACGCCGGACGTGGCCAAGCTGGTGGATGGCTACAAGGGCCGCGCCGCGATCAGCCAGGGCGAAGCCTTCGACCCCAGCCCGGCCAATATCGACGCGCGCACCGAGAAAACCACGCTGGCCAATGGCGCCAAGCTGGCGCTGCTGGCCAAGAAAACCCGTGGCGAAACCGTCAATGGCAGCTTCAGCTTCGCTTTCGGCGACGAGAAAAGCCTGTTCGGCCGCGGCGCCGTCCCCAGTCTGGTCGCCAGCATGCTGGAGCGCGGCAGCGGCAAGCTCAGTCGCGCCGAGATCAGTGATAGGCTGGATCAGCTGAAGGCCAAGCTCAGCGTCTCCGGCTCCGGCCAAGAGGTCAACGTCGACTTTGAAACCACTCGCGCCAATCTGCCGGCGCTGCTGGACCTGGTCGCCAGCCTGCTCAAGCAGCCCAGCTTCCCGGAACGGGAATTCGAACTGCTGCGCAAAGAGGGCCTGACCGCCATCGACGCCCAGCGCAACGAGCCGCAGGCCATCGCCACCCAGGCCGTGGGCCAGGCGCTCAATGTCTATCGCAAGGGCGATCTGCGCTACCGCCCGACGCTGGACGAAGCCGCCGCCGAGCTGAAAACCACCAAGCTGGACGACATCAAGCGCTTCCACCGCCAGTTCTATGGCGCCAGCCACGCCCGCTTCGCGCTGGTCGGCGATTTCGACGCCAAGGCGACACAAAACCAGCTGCAAAAACTGTTCGGCGGCTGGAGCAGCCAGGCCGCTTACAGCCGCGCGGCCAGCCAACTGCCGCCGGCCAAGCCCGGTCAACGGCAATTGCAGGTCAAGGACAAGGCCAATGCCTTCTACCTGGCCACCGCGCCGCTGGCGATGCGGGACAGCGACGCCGACTATCCGGCGATGCTGGTCGCCAACAAGATTCTGGGCGGCGGCGTCAAATCGCGGCTGCTGGATCGCCTGCGCCAGAAAGAAGGCATCAGCTACTACGCCGGCAGCCAATTCAGGGCGGGAAGCTTCGAAGCGGTGGCCAGCCTGAGCCTGGTGGCCATCTACGCGCCGCAAAACCTGGACAAGCTGAAACAAGGCGTGACCGAGGAGCTGGCTCACTTCATCCGCGACGGCGTCAACGCCACCGAACTGGCCGACGCCAAGAAGGCCTTGCAGCAGGAAAGGGAAATCGCCCGCGCCCAGGATGGCGCGCTGAGCGCGGCGCTGGACGGCCAGTTGCAGATCGGCCGCAGCATGGACTTCAACGCCAAGGTGGACGCCGCCATCGCCGCGCTGACGGTGGAACAGGTGAACGCCGCGCTACGCAAGCACATAGACCCGGCCCAGCTGTTCCAGGTCTACGCCGGCGACTTCAAAACCCCCTGATCCCGGCCTTGCGCCGGCCAGCCTCAGCTATGCTGCGGAGGCTGGCCGGCGTCACTCGCTGGCGGCTCCGCCTCGGCCGCGACAGCGTCCTCCGCCGGCAGGTCCGGCAGCGGGCGGCCGTCGCGACCGAACAGGCGCAGCTGGCGCGGCAGATCGTGCTCGTCAGCCAGCTTGACGCCGACGCCGACCAGGCGCACCGGACGCCGGCCGCGCTCGAAACCCACCCGCAGCAGCTCTCCAAAACGCGCCGGCGACAGCTGGCCGCCGCTGTGCTCCACCGTGGTCTGGTTGAAATCATCGAACTTGAGCTTGACCGACAAAGCCTTGAACGCGGGGTTGCCGCTGCGCGCGATGCGCGCGCTCAAGCGGTCTATCAGCTCCGGCAGCTTGGACAGGCAGGCGGCGACGTCGGGCAGATCGACGGCATAGGTCTCCTCGACGCTGATCGATTTGCGGCTGCGGTCGGTGGACACCGGCCGCGGATCGACACCGCGCGCCAGCTCATACAGGCGTTCGCCGAAGCGGCCGAAATGGCGCAGCAGATCGGTCAGCTCCCAGGCCAGCATATCGCCACAGCGTCGAATGCCCAGCTCGTTCAGCCGCTGCGCGGTGACCCGGCCCACGCCATGGATCTTCTCCACCGGCAGCGTGGCGACGAAGCCGGCCACGTCCTGCGGCCGGATCAGGAATTGCCCGTCCGGCTTGTTCCAGTCACTGGCCACCTTGGCCAGGAATTTGTTCGGCGCGATGCCGGCTGATGCGGTGATGCCCACCTCCTCGCGGATCTGGCGACGGATCGCCTCCGCCATCAAGGTGGCGCTGCCCTGCTCATGCGGCTGGCCGCTCACATCCAGATAGGCTTCGTCCAACGACAAGGGCTCGATCAAGGGGGTGTAGCGCTCATAGATGCGCATGATCTTCTGGCTGGCTTCGCGGTAACGCGCCATGTCCGGCGGCAGGATCAGCAAATCCGGACACAGGCGCAGCGCGCGCGCCGACGACATCGCCGAACGCACGCCGTAGCGGCGCGCGATGTAATTGCAGGTGGCGATCACGCCGCGGCTTTCCGGCCGGCCGCCCACCGCCAGCGGCAGCGGCCGCAGCGAGGGATCGTCGCGCATCTCGATGGCGGCGTAGAAGCAGTCGCAGTCGACGTGGATAATCTTGCGCAGCGGCTCGCTCATGGCGATGACCGGATCAGGAGACGGCGCCGTCGCTATGGCCCAGCGAGCGCTGCGGCGCCACCCGGTCGCGCACTCGCTGCTTCAGCAGCTTGATGTCGGGAAAACCGCCGTCGGCCTTGCGGTCCCACAGCAGTTCGCCATCCAGCTCGACGCGGAACACACCACCGCTGCCCGGCTGCAAGGCGACTTCCGCCAACTCCTTCTCGAAGGTGGTCAGCAGTTCCTGCGCCATCCAGGCGGCGCGCAGCAGCCAGCGGCAGCCGGTGCAGTATTCAATGCTCAGGCGCGGAGTTTTGGCGGGGGGAATCAAGGATGTCATGCGGGAAAACGCGGTCGGCAAGAAGATGGCTGACAGCATACATCATGGGAAGGGATAGGAACTGCCGGCGTCCCTGGATTTTGTTGTGCGCGACCGCTAGCGGCCGCTCCTCCATCGTTTCTCTCTTTGTGCAGACTTGGCGTTATAACCTTGTCAGGGAGCCGGCAGTGGCAATGACGTCTTGTTTGCAACACATTCCCGAGGCCAAGTCTGCCCAGTCGCCGACGCGGGGTAAAGCTTTTACTCCAGCCCGCGTCGATTGCTGCGCCGCACGATGTAACTTCGGCGCAACGTTACCGGTAGCATCGCGCCATTCCGCTCAATGCGCGTGTTCAGCCGCCGGCGCGACGCCGTCTTCCACCGCCACATCCACCGTCACGCTGCCGGCTTTCTCAAAACGCAGCGTCAGCGGGAAATGATCGCCGGCACGCAGCGGCTGCTTCAAACCCATCAGCATCACGTGATAGCTACCGGGCGCGAACTTAACTTGCTGACCGGCCGCCACTTCCACGCCGCCGGCCACTTCGCGCATGCGCATCACGCCATTGTCGTTGATGTGGGTATGCAGTTCGGCCTTGGCCGCGCGCGGCGTGCTGGCCGACAATAGCTTGTCGGCGGCCTTGCCGCGATTGCTTAGCAGCAGGTAGACACCGCCGGTGGGGCTGCTCTCCGGCATCGCCCGGCTCCACGGATGGCCTATCTTCAGATCGCCCAGCTTGAATTCATGCGCCATCGCGCCGGCGCTCAACAGGCACAGGCCCAGCAGCGCGCTCAATGTCTTTTTCATAAAGGGATTCCTCCGGTTTTCCGCACTCTAGCACAGCCGCCATGGCCAGCTGTGCGGCATAATGCCACAGCCAATGTCATGCCGCGCGCGCTCCCTGCGGCCAATAACAGAATTTCCCTTGTCACTGGCCCGCGGCCTCAGGCAGACTGCGTCCATTCCATGTAATGTTCGCTTCATCAGCGCAGTGCCATGCTCAAGACGTTGTCGCTCCAATTCCTGTTCGGCGGGCTGCTCAGCCTGATCACCATCACCAATCCGCTGTCCAAGATTCCGCTGTTCATCACCCTGACCCGTGAGATGAGCGACTCTGCGCGCGATAACCAGGCGCGCCGCGCCTGCGTGTTCGCCGCCGCCATCATGGTGGTCAGCCTGCTGGCCGGCAACGTGATCATGTCCGCCTTCGGCATTTCCTACGGCGCGCTGCGCATTTCCGGCGGCTTCGTCGTCGCCGTGCTCGGCTACCGCATGCTGTTCCTGTCGCAGGATCCGGGCAACGCGCCCAAGACCGGCGAACGCGAGGATTACGCCTTCTTCCCGCTGGCCATGCCCGGCATCAGCGGCCCCGGCACCATCGCCGTGGTGATAGGTATTTCCACCGAGATCGCCGAACTGACCACGCTGCCGGCCAAGGCGCTGGCCTTCGCGATGACCTTCGCCGCCATCGGCGGCACCTGCTTCGGCATGTGGCTGACGCTGAAATCCTCTCAGCTGATCGCCCAGCGCCTGGGCCGCGGCGGCCGCGAGGTAATGACGCGGTTGATGGGCTTTTTGCTGATCTGCATCGGCGTGCAGTTCGTCGGCTCCGGCATCCGCACCTTCATGGCCGGCTCCTAGGGCCGCTAGCGACGCCCCGCCATGTCCCGCCCGGCGTCCGATCGTTCCGACTTCTTCCGCGCCGACGACATCGGCGCACTGGAATGCCTGGACGCCAGCTACGCCCAGCGAGTGTTCCCGCCGCATTTTCACGAAGAATACGTGGTCAACGCGCTGACCCTGGGCGCGCAGTCCTACCGCCATCGCGGCGGCACCCACCGCGCCGGCGTCGGCGCGCTGGTGCTGATCAACCCCGGCGAAGTGCATACCGGCGAGACCGCCGACGCGCGCGGCTGGGCCTACCGCGGCTTCTACCCATCCGCTGATTTCTTGCAGCGGCTGGCCGCCGACATCAGCGGCGACGCCCACGCCCGACCCTATTTTCGCGACACCGTGGTGCTGGACGCGCCACTGGCCGTCGGCATGGACCAATTGCATCGCCTGCTGCGCGCAAGCCAGGACCGGCTGCTGCGCGAATCGGCGTTGCAGCGAATGTTCGGCGCGGTGCTGCAGCGCCATATGCAAGTTCACGACCAGACTCAAGCCGCCGCCCCGCGCGCGGTGGAGCTGGCGCGGCAAATGCTGGCCGACGCCATCAACGAGAACCTGTCGCTGCAGACGCTGGCGGAAGCGGCCCAGCTCTCGCCGTGGCAGCTATGCCGCCAGTTTCGCCAGCACTTCGGCCTGCCGCCGGTGGCCTGGCGCAATCAGCTGCGCGTCAATCGCGCGCGCCAATTGCTGGCGCAGGGACAAACGCCCGGCGCGGTGGCGCTCAGCCTGGGCTTCGCCGACCAGGCCCATCTGACCCGCGCCTTCCGCCACACCGTGGGCCTGGCGCCGGCCGCCTATCAACGCGCACTGGGCCTGCGCCGCTGAGAACCTGTTTACGATCTCCGGAGCAATAGAGCCAGGAAAGCCAAGTGGATGAAC
>NZ_JAYSGF010000070.1:0-12904 GCF_041912965.1 Chromobacterium sp.
AGCGCAACCTTGCCAAGGTTGAGGTCGCGAGTTCGAGCCTCGTTTCCCGCTCCAAATTTAAATCATCAGCCATGGCTGGTGGTTCGCCGGTAACGGCGGGGTAGCAAAGTGGTTATGCAGCGGATTGCAAATCCGTCTACGCCGGTTCGATTCCGACCCCCGCCTCCAGTTAAAGCCCCGTAAGTCAAAGACTTGCGGGGCTTTTGCTTGGTCTGAGGCTGCGCCTCGTATGGTGCTGTCGCGCGGGTTCCCCGCGCTTTTCCACTTCCCCTGTTTTGATCGGCTCGTCGCTGCGCATAGCTCAGCTCCTCGTTGATATGTGTGTTTTTACACGCCAAACATGGGGGGCAATGAGTGGCGTGCATTCATGCGTGCCATGCGCTGAACCTACGCGTCAGGCGGAAAGACTGCGCTCCCCATGAGTTCGGCGGATGGCGTCCGTTTGCCAGCGGCCCGGCTCTGGGATAGAATCGCCGTCTCTTTGCCCGCCCCGGTGGTGAAATTGGTAGACACAAGGGACTTAAAATCCCTCGACTTCGGTCGTGCCGGTTCGATTCCGGCCCGGGGCACCACGACGGCTTGGCCGTCCGCGAGACGACGAAGACCCGCACAGCGCAGCGCTGGGCGGGTTTTTTGTTTATCGATCCCCATGCCTCATAGCTGCACCTCGAATTCATAGAGATCGCTGCGGCACAGCACCTCGCTGAACTCCAAGACCTGCTGCACGGCGTTCAAGCTGGTCTGCTGGATGCGCAGCAGCGGCATGCCTGCGGCCAGATTCAACAAGGCGGCGGCGTCACGATCCGCGGCGCAGGATGCCAGGCGAAAGCGCTTGTGGCCGATCTCGATGCCGCGCTGTTCCCACCATTGATATAGCGAATGTTCCAGGCGCTCGGGCTCGGGCAGGAAGGCCAGCGGGATATAGGTGGTTTCCAGCGCGGCCGGCACGCCATCCATCAGCCGCAGACGGCGTAGTTTCGCGATCTCGGCGTCGGCGGGCAGTTGCAGCCTGGCTGCGATGGCGGCTGGAGCGGCTTCGCGCTGTCGCAGCAGCCATTGATTATCCACCGTGCCGCCATTGCGCAGCACTTGCTCGGTAAAGCCCCCGCTATCGTTGAGCGAGTAGCAGAAAGCCTGCGCTACGCGCGTGCCCACGCCTTGCAGCCGGGTGATCAGCCGTTTTTTTTCCAGTTCCGCCATCGCTTTGCTGATGGTGACGCGCGACAGCCGTAGTTTTTCCGCCAGTTGCCGCTCGGTGGGCAGGAAGGCGCCGGCTGTCAGCTGGTGCTGACGGATGGCCTGTTCCAGCGCATTGGCGATCTGCAGATAGCGCGGGGTGGGATCGGCGTGGCTGAGGCTGGCGGACAAACATTCCAGTATATCGATCATATCGGTTGCAAACTCCTGTGCATGCGGACCCAGTCTAAAGCAAAGCGCGCGCGGTAGGAGAGGGCGGCTGGCGTGGAGCGGTGGCCTACCTGACCGATAGGATAGCCTGGTGTTATTGGATTTATATTGGACTTGTCATAGTATGCCAATCGAAAGCCTTGCCGCTGGCGCGGCGGCGAGTGTTTTCTGTGACTATCCCATGCGTTTCAAGAGGTACGGTTTGACAACTAGCAGCAAGGGCTATTCATTCATTCTCGGCGCACTGTATGGGCAGGCGGCGGGGGATGCGATGGGCATGCCTTCAGAACTTTGGCCGCAGCAACAGGTGCGGCGTTTCTTTGGCTGGATCGACGATTTTCTGCCTGGCCCCACCGAGAATTTCGCCGCGTCCGAATTCGCCGCCGGCGAGTTCACCGATGATACTCAGCAAGCCATCGCCTTGATGGATGCGCTGATCGCGGCGGACGGAGAGGTGGAGCCGGAACGCATCGCCCGCAACATCATCGCCTGGGCCGAAGGGATAGACGCGTTCAATAAGAACATCCTGGGGCCGAGTTCAAAAGCCGCGTTGCTGGCCATCTTGTCCGGCCAGTCCATTGATACGCTTGGCGCCAATGGCGTGACCAATGGCGCGGCGATGCGGGTGGCGCCATTGGGCTGCCTGCTGTCCAGTCGGGATCGCCAGGCTTTCATCCGTGCGGTCCGACTCAGTTGCAGTCCCACCCATCAGTCCGATATCGCGGTAGCCGGCGCGACGGCCATCGCCTGGGCGGTGTCGCGGGCGGTGGAGGGCGCGGCGTGGTCCGACATCAAGACCGAATTGCCCGCCATCGCCGATCAGGCGCAGTTGGAATTGGTGACGACATTCAGCCCGCTGCTGAGCCGGCGTTTGGCTTGGGGTTTCGAGGTGGCGGGGCGCTTGCGCGGGCAGGATGACGCGGCCGTGGTGGCCGAGCTGTATCACACGCTGGGCGCCGGCATGGACACCATAGAATCGGTGCCAGCCGCCCTCGCGCTGGTGGAATGCGCGCAAGGCGATCCGCGCCATTGCGCGGTGCTGGCGGCGAATCTGGGCGGCGATACCGACACGATAGGCGCGATGGCAACCGCGGTGTGCGGCGCGCTGCGAGGAGTGGAGGCGATACCGGCCGCATGGCGGGAGCGCATCCGGCAAGTGAATGGAGTCGATTTCGAATCTTACGCGCAGACTTTAAGCGCATTGCGTTTCAAGGGGTGAAGGGATGAGCGAAGCACAAGCAAGAGAGGGCTGGCGGCTGGAGAGCGCGGGTATAGACCTGGTGCCCGAACATGAGTGCCAGGGCCGGCCGGTGGAGTTGTTCTGGGTATGGCTGGCGGCCAATATCGGCATCCTCGGAGTGGTATACGGCGGCATCGTCACCAGCTTCGGATTGTCGTTCTACCAATCCTTGCTGGCCGCGGCGGTCGGGGTGGCCAGTTTCGCGCTGGTGGGGTTGACCAGCATTGCCGGCCAGCGCGGCCGCACGTCCACGCTGACCTTGTCGCGGGCTATTTTCGGCCTGCGTGGCAATGCCGCGCCCACTGCCTTCAGCTGGTTCAACCTGATGGGGTGGGAAGCGGTCAACGTGGTGACCGGCGCGCTGACGCTGGCGGCGATGTGCCAGGCGCTGGGCATGGCGGAAAGCCGCCCGCTGACCGCGGCCTGCTTGCTGTTGTTCATCGGCCTGGTCATCGTGGTCAGCCTGCTCGGGCAGGCCACCGTGGTGTGGATGCAGAGCTGGCTGAGCCGGATCTTCGGCAGCATGACCCTGGTGGTGGTCCTGTACGTGGTGTCGACCGCGAATTGGGGCGCCATCATGGCGCGGCCGGACGGCGACTGGCTGACCGGTTTCTGGCCGGCGGTGTCGGTGATCGCCGCGGGCACCGGCATCAGTTGGGCGATAGCCGGCGCCGATTACAGCCGCTATCAGCGGGCCGGGGCGTCCAGCGGCAGCATCTTCGGCGCGGTGATGGTGGGCGCGTCGCTGCCACTGATGCTGCTGATCTTCACCGGCGTGCTGCTATCGGTGCAGATACCGGACCTGGCCAGCGCGGCCAACCCCATCGCCAAGATAGGCTCGGTGCTGCCGGCCTGGATGGCGGTGCCCTATCTGCTGACGGCGACGGCTGGCATCGTCACCATGGCGGTGCTCAGCCTGTACTCGGCCAGCCTCAATCTGCTGACCATAGGCGTCAAGGTCAGGCAGGCGCAGGCGGTGTCCATCAATGCGCTGATCGTGGTGGCGATTGCCGCTTATGTCCTGTTTGTGTCCAGTGATTTCCTGGGGCCCTTCATCGCCTTCCTGCTGTTCTGCGGCGTGTTCCTGGCCGCCTGGGAGGCGGTGTTCGTGCTCGATTATCTGATGCTGCGTCATCGGCAGGGCTATGACGGCGCGGCGCTGTCTGGTCAGCGCCAGGCCTTCCGCGCCGGCCCGCTGCTGTGCTGGCTGCTGGGCGCCGGCTGCGGCCTGCTGGTGACCAAGACCGGCTTTGTCGACGGCCCGCTGGCGCGTGGCATCTTCGCCGATTCCAGCCTTGGCCTGTTTGTATCTTTTGCGACCAGCTTGCTGGCTTATGGATTGTATTTGTTGCTGAAGGAGCGACGCGCATGACCATCCCGTGTCCTAGTTATCATCCCACCAAGGCGATCCTGACCGTGGGCGGCGCGGTGGGCGATGTGGTGCTGACCTTGCCCGAACTGCCGCGTAGCGGCGCCGATGTCGAAGCACAGCAGCAGGAACGCTTGATCGGCGGCTGCGCCTTCAATGTGGCGCGGGCATTGAGTCAGTTGAATGCGCCGGTGATCAATGGCATGCCAGTGGGCAACGGGCCATGGGGCGCGGCGATAGACGAAGCCATGCGCGAACTGGGCTTGCCGGTATTGCTGCGCAACGAGCGGCGCGACAATGGCTGGTGCGTGGCCATGGTGGAGCCCAGCGGCGAGCGCAGTTTTATTTCGATTTCCGGCTGTGAGACGGAATGGAGCCGAGCGCAATTGAATAAGCTGCCGCTTGCCGCCGACACGCTGGTGTACGCCAACGGTTATGAGTTGGCCGGCGAGGGTGGTCAGGCTTTGCGCGCGTGGTTGCTGGCCATGCCTGCGGAGCAGGTTCGCGTGATCGATCCCGGTCCGCGCGTGATGCAGTTGGAACCGGCCTTCTTGGCGGCCTTGAGCGACACCGAGACCTTGTTGACCCTGAACCGGGACGAGATCGCGCTATTGTGCGGCGGCGGCGATCCGGTTGCCGCGGCGCAGCGCTTTGCCAAGGACTATAGGCTGACGCTGATCTGCCGGCTGGGGCAGGACGGCGCCTGGGTATGTCCTGGCACCGAGGCACCGTGGCATCTGCCCGGCTATCAAGTGTCGGTGGTGGATACCATAGGCGCGGGCGATGCGCATTGCGCTGGCCTGTTGGCGGGTTTGTCCAGCGGCTGGCCGCTGCACTACGCGGTGGACCTGGGCAACCGCCTGGCGGCCTGTGTCGTGGCCAGCGCCGGCCCTGACGCGGCCACGGATTGGGACAGTTTGAACCGCCGTTTCCCCGTCGCCTGCATTTGACGCGAGCAAGCCCGGCGCGGTCGCCCTTGGCGCGGCCGCGCTTCATGCCCTGTTTGCCGTCTTGACCTTGAAAAAGTGGCAAAAGAAAGACGGGATCCACTGGGAAAAAACGCAATAGGCGTCTAGTACTGGACATAAAGGGGCATTACTTAGTACTCTCCCTCCCTCGTGAGCGCCTGCCCCGGCCGCGGAGCCCTCGGGCTTCCCCGCCAGCGCGGCGTGCGCGATGTTTTCTTTGTGATAACCTGTTCAAGGTTTCGCACGCAAAGGTCGGATAAGGCGAAAAGAGCTGAAGGAGCGAAATGTGCATACGCTGCATGAGCTTTCTGAAGGCGCGGCAACGCTGCATCGCCGAAGCGCGGCGGGTCACAAACAAGTTCTTAGCCCGGACGGTGCCGCCGTAAGCCAACGGTGGCCTGCTCGGGAATATACCGGCGCTGGCGATGCGCATGTCCGCGCGAGCTGCCGCTTGGCCGGGGGACGAGTTTCACGGAGTTCGTCCTTGGCCGGCAACTTGAGCGGCGCGCCGGTCTCGCATTGCCGCAGCGCTTGCCAAGCCGTATGACGATGTCGTCATTTATGCGTTCGCTGTCAAGCTGGCCGGGAGGCTGGTTGCAGTGCTTCGTTTGATTAGGCAGCATGCGCTGCTTTCGCACCAACGGATCTAGATAGAAGTTCATGAAGCCAAATACTGAAACGGCACTCGGTGCTGCACTTAAGTCCGCTGTACAAAGTCTGTCCAAGAAAAAGCAGACCGAGATGATCGCGGATCATGTCTACAGCAAGTTCGACGTTTTCCGTCAGTTCCGGCCGCTGGCGCTGGGCATCCATGAGAGCTTGATCGCGGCCTTGCCCCAGTTCGACGCGACGCTGATTTCGCGCGTGGTGGCCAACCACTGTCGCAAGCCGCGCTACGTCAAATCCCTGGCGCGCGGCGGCAAGCGTTTCGATCTGGCCAACAAACCGGTGGGCGAAGTCAGCGCCGAAGAAAAAAAGGCGGCGGAGCAGATGTCCGCGCCCAAGCCTGCGGCGGTAGCCGAGGCGGCGCCGGCCCAGCCCACGGGCGACTCCGCGGAATAAGCGTGCCGCGCTCGCGTGGCCACGATGAAAACAGCCTGACACATGCTTTGTCAGGCTGTTTTGCATTGCGCGGCAGGAACATTGCGGCTGTCGGCATGGTCGCAGGGAGATGCGCCGCGCCAGCGGCGACGAATCAGGACAGGAGTAGAATACCCGGCATGAAACGTCTTTTCTTGTGCGCCGCGATGGCCTTGAGCTTGTCCGCCTGCAGCGCTTTGCAACAATTGGGCGTGCCCATCAGCTCGCATCCCGATACCGCGCCGGCCAAGACCCGGCCGCCGGCCGCGCCCGCGGTCAATGGCAAGACCGACGCCTTGCTGCGCGAGGCCAACCGCCTGGCCGACAAGGTCAAGAGCGGCGAACTCACCCGCCTGGCCGCCGCCGACCAACTGGGGGCTTTCCGGCTCAAGGTGGTGGGCGCCAATCCGGTCGATGACAATACCTTCGCCATGTACCGCTATCTGACGGCGGAACGCGAAGCAGGCCGCATCGATCAGGACGCTTTCCGCGCCAAGATGGATGAGCGCTTGCGCGAGTGGATGCGGCGCTGGCCGAAATTGAACCCGAAACCGGCGGAACCCGCGTTCACCAATTTCCTGCTCAAGCTCTACGGCTTGCCGCCGCTGGTGCGCTGAACATGGGCAAGAAGACGCAGAAGGCGCCGAGCGCCTGCCCTTGCGGCCTGGGGCCGGCCTATGCCGCGTGCTGCGGCCGTTATCTGGATGATGCCGGCGCGCCGGCGCCCACCGCCGAGGCCTTGATGCGCTCGCGCTATACCGCTTACGCGCGCGGCGACGAAGGCTATTTGCTGGCCAGTTGGCATGCCAGCACCCGGCCGCAGTCGCTGGATCTCGCCGCGGACGCGGGCGTGGTCAAATGGCTGGGCCTGGATGTGCTGGCGACCGAGGCCGGCGGCGCTACCGACGTTGGCGGGATGGTGGAGTTCATCGCCCGCTGCAAGGTGGGCGGCAAGGCGGAGCGCATGCATGAGCGCAGCCGCTTTGTGCGCGAAGACGGCCGCTGGTTTTATGTGTCCGGCGAATTGAGCTGAGCACGCCGCTCAGCGCGCGGGCGTGCGCAGCAAGTTCTCGATCGCGCGCTCGAGCGAAGCCGGTTTCACCTGGGGAGCGAAGCGCGCTTGTATCGCGCCATCGCGATCCACCAGGAACTTGGTGAAATTCCACTTGATGCGCCGGCTGCCCAGCAGGCCTGGCTTGGCGGTGGCGAGATGGCGCCACAGCGGATGCGCGCCGGCGCCGTTGACGTCGATCTTGGCGGACAGCGCGAAGCTGACGCCGAAGTTCTTCTGACAAAACTGGCCGATGGCGGCAGCGTCCCCCGGCTCCTGGCCGCCGAACTGATTGCAGGGAAAGCCTATGATTTCCAGACCCTGCTCGCGGTAGCGCTGGTATAGCTGTTCCAGGCCGCCCAATTGCGCGGTGAAGCCGCACTCGCTGGCGGTGTTGACCAGCAGCAGCACCTTGCCGCGGAAACGCTCCAGAGCCAGTGGCCGGCCATCCAGCGTTTCAATGGAAAAATCATAAATTTCGGGCATGTTTCCGCTCTTCGTCAAAGTGAGGATCATGGCAAGAAAGCGGGGGAAGGGCAATGCGGGGAAGGCATAAAAAAAGGGGCGCAACGGCAAGGGGGAACCGCTACGCCCCAAGAAGAAATCAATTGCTGTACAAGGGCGGACCAACCGGGAAAGTCAGCTAACCCTCTGTTTATCCTAGAACATTGAGGTGAAATTGCGAGGACGGATTTGGCGGGATTTAAATGACAAAGGGATGGCTTAGCCATCCCTTTTTTGCTGGCGGGAAGTGTTTCAGGGGCGTGGCAGGGTCACGCCCACCTGGCCCATGTATTTGCCGGCGCGGTCGCTGTAGGACACGTCGCAGATTTCGTCGGATTCGAAGAACAGCACCTGAGCCACGCCCTCGTTGGCGTAGATTTTGGCCGGCAGCGGCGTGGTGTTGGAGAACTCCAGCGTCACATAGCCTTCCCACTCCGGTTCGAACGGCGTGACGTTGACGATGATGCCGCAGCGCGCATAGGTGGACTTGCCCAGGCAGACGGTCAGCACCGAACGCGGAATGCGGAAGAATTCCACGGTGCGAGCCAGAGCGAAGCTATTGGGCGGGATGATGCAATAGCCCTTGCCGGAGACTTCCACGAAAGAATTGGGGTCGAAGTTCTTCGGATCGACAATGGTGCTGTTGATATTGGTGAACACCTTGAATTCGTCGGCGCAGCGGATATCGTAGCCGTAGCTGGAGGTGCCGTAGGAGATCACCTTCTGGCCGTCCACCATCTTGATCTGGTTGGCTTCGAAGGGTTCGATCATTTTGTATTCGTCCGCCATCCGGCGAATCCACTTGTCCGATTTGATGCTCATTGTCTTTGGCCCGTAGCTTTTCGATTGATTGTCCGCGATTTTAACCGCAAGCGCGGCATGCGGCTATGGGTAATCCGCGCGCGCGGGCGTGAGCGGAGCGCCATTGACCCAGGTCAAGCGAGTCCGCAATTGCGGCGATTTGCCGCAGTTCGGCGCGAATGGGCTGGATATACTAATGCAAACCATTCTCGTTCTTGATCGGATCATCATGTTGACACTGGATGCATTCCCCGCCGGCCGCCACGGCGTGGTCGAGCGGCTGGAGCTGGCGGAGGAGGCGTTCCGCCGCGTCGCCGCCTTTGGCCTGGCGCCGGGCAGCCGTTTTTACGTGCGCCGGGTAGCGCCATTGGGCGGGCCGTTGCTGCTGGATGTCGGCGCCACTCGCTTTCTGCTGCGTCGCAGCCTGGCGCGTTCCATTGTGGCGAGGCTGGAAGCATGAAGCGCTTTGCCCTGATCGGTTTGCCCAATACCGGCAAATCCACCTTGTTCAACCGTCTGACCGGCATGTCGCAGCGCGTCGGCAACTGGCCGGGCCTGACAATAGAACTGAGCAGCGCGCGCCTATTGCTGGGCGGCCACATGGTGGAGCTGGTGGATCTGCCGGGCGTCAATGATCTGACCGGTTATTCCGACGACGAAGCGGTGGTGCGCGATGTGTTGCAGGCCAGCGCCTTCGACGGCGCCATCCTGGTGCTCAACGCCAGCCAGCTGGATCGGCAATTGCCACTGGCTTTGCAAGTGCTGGCCAGCGGCCTCAACTGCCACGTGGTGCTGAACATGGCTGACGAGGCCAAGGCGCTGGGCGTCAGCCTGGATGTGGAGCGCTTGTCGGAACGCCTGGGCGCGCCGGTGTCGCTGGTGTCGGCCAAGCGCATGCAGGGCTGGCCGCCGCTGATGACGGGTTTGAACCGGCTGGCGAATGCGGACGCCCCGGCCGCGCGCGCGCGGCTGGACGCGGTGCCGGAAACGCGGGCGGCGATGGAGCAGGCGCGGTTGAAGCTGGAGGGCTGCTGGGCCTTGCCGCCGGTGCTGCCGGCGCAGCTGACCGAGAAGATAGATCATTGGCTGATGCATCCGTGGCTGGGGCTGCCGCTGTTCTTCGCGCTGATGGCGCTGCTGTTCAATCTGACCTATCAGATCGGCACGCCGTTGCAGGATCTGGCCGGCGCCGGGCTGGACTGGATCAAGGAACAGGCGCTGACGCCCTTGCTCGCGCCCTTGCCGGCGATTGTGCAGAGCCTGGCGCTGGACGGCATCTGGCAGGGCGTGGCGACGGTGTTGACCTTCGCGCCCATCTTGCTGGTGTTCTTCGTGCTGATGGCGATGGTGGAGGATTCCGGCTATCTGGCGCGCGCCGCCTATCTGACCGATGCCTTCATGGCGCGGCTGGGGCTGGACGGCCGTGGTTTCGTGATGCAGCTGATGGGCTTCGGCTGCAATGTGCCGGCCATCATGGGCACCCGGGTGATGCGCGAGCGCAAGCAGCGGCTGCTGACCATGCTGGTGATCCCGTTCTCGCTGTGCTCGGCGCGCTTGCAGGTGGTGGTGTTCTTCGCCGGGCTGCTGTTCACGCCGTCGCAGGCGCCGTGGGTGCTGACCGGGCTTTATCTGATGAGCTTCGCGGTGGCGATCTTCACCGCCTGGGTGTTCAAGCGCCGTTACGCCGGCGGCGAGGCCTTTCTGCTGGAAGTGCCGCCGTACCGGCTGCCAGGGCTGAGCCATATGCTGGGCCGGGCGGTGGGCGAGGTGCGCGCCTTCCTGCAACTGGCGTCCAGTTTCATCTTGCTGGGCGTGGTGCTGGTCTGGCTGCTGACCCATGTGCCGGCCGGCGACGGCAAGACCCTGGCCGAGGCGCTGGGCGACCTGATGGCGCCGGTGCTGGACCCGATAGGCATACGCCACGAACTGGCGGCGGCCTTGTTGTTCGGCTTCATCGCCAAGGAGATCCTGCTGGGCAGCCTGGCGGTGATTTACGGGGTGTCGGAAGCCGGCCTGGGGGCGGCCTTGCTGCAGCATCTGGACTGGCGCTCGGCGATGAGCTTCCTGATTTTCACCTTGATCTACGTGCCCTGCCTGTCCACGGTGGCGGCGATGTATCGCGAGTCGCGCAGCAAGGCCTATACCGCGCTGGCGGTGGGATGGTCGGTGGGCCTGGCCTGGCTGTTGTCGTTCGTGTTTTATCAAGGCGGCGTGCATCTATGGCCTTGAGGGCTTAGAATGAATGGTTCGCGAATTCCGTTCGCGTCGGCGGCGCGCCCGCCGGCGTTATTGAACTACAACAACAAGAGGTCGTTTTATGCAAGGTGATCCCAAAACCATCGAGTTGCTGAACGAACTGCTGGCGGAAGAGCTGTCCGCCGCGGACCAGTATTTCATCCACGCCGAGATGTATAAGGACTTCGGTCTGCACAAGCTGTTCGAGCGCATCGATCACGAGCGCGAGGACGAGTTGTCGCACGCGCGGGTGCTGATCGCGCGCACCTTGTTCCTGCAAGGCAAGCCGAACGTGGCCAAGCGCGTGCCCATCGTGGTGGGCGAGAACGTGCGAGCGATGCTGGCCAGCGATCTGGAAGTGGAATACCGCGTCGGCAATCTGCTGAAAAAAGTGGTGGCCCACTGTGAGAGCGTGCAGGACTACGTGACGCGCCAGGAACTGATGGTGCTGCTGGAAGAGACCGAGAACGACCATGCCCACTGGCTGGAGCAGCAGCTGCGCCTGATCGATATGGTGGGCGAGCAGAACTATATTCAGTCGCAAATGTAAGCCCCGAATATTTCTGTCTTGAAACGGCCGCCTTCCGGGCGGCCGTTTGTTTTGCGGCGGCCGCGCCGGTTTTGACTTGGCGCAGCATGGCCGGCGCCGCTTGCGTCTATCATCGCCGGCAGATGAATTCGCCGGAGGGCGCGATGACGCTGGATCTATCCGTTTCCTGGCTGGGCATGCAGATGGCCAGCCCCCTGTTCAACGCTTCCGGCGTCCATTGCCGCACCAAGGAGGAACTGGAGCAGCTGCGCCGTTCCGCCGCCGGCGCGGTGGTGACCAAGAGCTGCACGCTGGCGCCGCGCGCCGGCAATCCCGAGCCGCGTTACCGGCGCACCGCGCTGGGCAGCATCAATTCCATGGGCCTGCCCAACGAGGGCTACCGCTATTACCTGGACTATGCCCAGGCTTACGACGACGCCAAGCCGCTGTTCCTGTCCATTTCCGGCATGACGCTGGAAGACACCTTGACCATTCTGGCCGAACTGGCGGCGCTGAAGCTGCCCTGCCTGCCGGAGGTGAATCTATCCTGCCCGAATCTGCCGGGCAAGCCGCAGCTGGGCTACGACTTCGCCGCCAGCGCCGAGGCCCTGGCGGCGATCAGCCGGGTGTACGCGCGGCCGTTCGGCGTCAAGCTGCCGCCGTATTTCGATCCGGTGCATTTCGCCGCCATGGCCGCGGTGCTGAACGGCTTCCCGCTGCTGCGCTTCGTTACCTGCATCAACTCGGTGGGCAACGGTCTGGTGATCGATCTGGACAGCGAGGCCGCGGTGATCAAGCCCAAGGGCGGGCTGGGCGGACTGGGCGGCGATTACGTGCTGCCGACGGCGCTGGCCAATGTGCGCGAGTTCGCCGTGCTGCTGGCCGACAAGCATGTGATAGGCTGCGGCGGGGTGAAGAGCGGGGCCGAGGCCTTCATGCACATCCTGGCCGGCGCCACCGCGGTGCAAGTGGGCACCTGCCTGCACGAGGAGGGCGTCAGCGCCTTCGATCGCATCGAGGCGGAGCTGGCCGCCATCATGCAGGCCAAGGGCTACCAGCGGCTGGAGGAGTTCCGCGGGCGGTTGAAGATTTTGTGAGCGCATGAAAAAAGCCCGGAGAACCCGGGCTTTTTTCTATAGAGCGTGTTTACGATCGCGCGAGCTAAGGCGAGACAAGGCGAAAACGGCAGAGAAAGCGGAATGTACTTGAGGTACATGAGCATTTCGAGGCGGTACTCACTGTGTCACGCTTCACGACGCGCAGCAGATCGTAAACAGGCTCTTAACGGCTGATCGGCTTGTAGCGGATGCGCTTGGGCTTGGCGGCTTCCTCGCCCAGGCGTTTCTTCTTGTCGGCCTCGTATTCCTGATAGTTGCCGTCGAAGAAGGTCCATTGCGATTCGCCTTCCGCCGCCAGGATGTGGGTGGCGATACGGTCCAGGAACCAGCGGTCGTGAGAGATCACGAACACGGTGCCGGCGTATTCCAGCAGCGCGTCTTCCAGCGCGCGCAGGGTTTCCACGTCCAGATCGTTGGAGGGTTCGTCCAGCAGCAGCACGTTGCCGCCCTGGAGCAGGGTCTTGGCCAGGTGCAGGCGGCCGCGTTCGCCGCCGGAGAGCATGCCCACTTTTTTCTGCTGATCGGCGCCCTTGAAGTTGAAGCGGCCGAGATAGGCGCGGCTGGACATCTCGAACTTGCCCACGGTGAGGATGTCGGCGCCG
>NZ_JAYSGF010000071.1:0-12799 GCF_041912965.1 Chromobacterium sp.
GCTTTCCTGGCTCTATTGCTCCGGAGATCGTAAACAGGTTCTAAGAACCTGTTCAAAGCCTGCTGCGTATCAGCGAACCGGTTCCGGGCGCGCGATGCCGCCTCAGCCCGGCAGGAAGGCGGTGGCCTCGATCTCGAACAGCATGCCGTCCAGCGCCAGCCGCGGCACCGGGATCAGCGTGCAGGCCGGCGTCGGTAGCGTGCCCCAGGCGGCGCTCAGCAGCGCGCCGAAGGCGTGCAGCCGCGCCTCGCTATGATCGACGATCAATACAGTCAGCTTGGCGACATGGGCGAGATCGGCGCCGCCGGCGGCCAGCGCGGTGCGCAGATTGGCCAGCGCCTGGCTGACCTGGGCTTCGAAGCCGTCGGCCAGTTCGCCGGCGGCGTTCTCGCCGCCCTGGCCGGCCACCAGCAGCATGCGGCTGCCGGCGTCGACGCTGGCCAGGTGGGAATAGCCATTGGGCGCCGGGTCGTAGAGTCCGGCGGGATTGCTCAGGCGGAAGGGAACTGCTTTGCTCATCTGCTCTCTCCTGTGGTTTGCCGGGCGGCGCGGCTGGTGCCGCCTCGGGATCAACGGGTTTGCGCGGCGACGGCGGCCGGGCTTTGCATCGCCGCGGTGTAACCCTGCGGCGCGAAGCGGCGGGTCAGCACCAGCAGGCCGGCGATCAGCAGCGCCAGGCACAGCCAGGCCAGATTGAAGCTGGCGGTGGCGTCGCGAATCCAGCCGGCGGCGAAGGGCGCCACCGCGGCGATCAGATAGCCTATGCCCTGCACGAAAGCCGACAGCTGGCCGGCGTTGCGCGCGTCTTCATAATGATGCAGCGTCAGAATCATGGTCAGCGGGAACAGGCCGCCCACGCCCAGGCCCAGCAGCGCCACCCACAGCAGCAGCAAGCCGCCATGCGGCGCCAGCACCATGCCCAGCAAGCCGGCCAGCACCGCCAGCAGCACCAGGGTCAGCCAGCCGCGCATATCGTGGCTGCGCGCCGACAACAACGGGATGGTCAGGCCGGACACCACTTCCATGCCGGTCATGAAGCTGAGCATCAGGCCGCCTTGCTGCGGGCTCCAGCCCAATTGCACGAACAAGGCCGGCAGCCAGGCCAGCGAACTGGCGTAGACCGCGGTGCCGATGCCGAAATAAAAGGCCAGCAGCCAGGCGCGCGGAATCCGGCTGAATTGCGGCGCGCGAGCGGCGGAGCCGCCGCCATGGCCGCCGCGCGGCGCGCTCAGCAGCCAGCACGGCAGCGCCAGCGCCGCCAGCGCGGCCCAGACGGCCAGCCCGTTCTGCCAATGCGCGCTATGCGCGGCCAGCCACGGCGCGCCGGCGGCGGCCAGGGAAGCGCCGCCCATGATGGCGGTGATGTAGAAGCCCATCAGCGCCGAAACCTTGTGCGGGAAATACTGCTTGATGAAGCCGGGAATCAGCGCCTGGGCCAGCGCGATGCCGATGCCGGCCATCAGCGCGGTGGCCAGCAGCGCGCCAAAGCTGGCCGGCAGCCAGCGCAGCGCGCTGGACAAGAGAATCAGCAGCAGGGCGATGACCACGCCCTGGCGCGCGCCGGTGCGGCGCTCCAGCCAACTGCCGAGGAAGGCGCCGGCGCCCATGGTGGCCACTGGCAGCGTGGTCAGCAGCGAGGCGTCGCTGAAGCTCATGCCGGTGGCGTGGCGCAGCTGGTCCAGCAAGGGACCGATGGCGGCGAGGGCGGGGCGCAGGTTCAGGCCGACGAGGATGATGGACAGCGCCAGCCATAGCGGGCGCTGAACGGAGGTGTCTTGCTTCATGAGGTTGGGCTTTCGGTGGGGGCGGTGTGTGACGAGGAGGCCTGCGCTTCTCCGGGGAAGCTTTGCAGCCATTGGCTCAGCAGCGCGGCCAGCTGTTCGCGCTGCGGCGCGGCCAAGGCGGCCAGCGCGGCTTCCTGGGTGGCGATGTGGGCGCTCATCGCGCGCTCTATCAGTTCCAGTCCGGCCGGGCTCAGACGGATCAGCATGCCGCGGCGGTCATTGGGATCGGGGTGGCGTTCCACCCAGCCGGCGCTCTCCAGCCGGTCCAGCCGCTTGCTGACCGCGCCTGAGGTCAGCAGCAGCGTGGTGTACAGCATGGTGGGCGATAGCTGGTAGGGCGCGCCGGCGCGGCGCAGCGTGGCCAGCACGTCGAATTCGCCATCCTTGAGCCCGAAGCGGGCGAAGTTGTCGGCCAGCGCGCGCTCCACATGGGTGACCAGCCGCGCCAGCCGGCCGATGACGCCTATGCTGGCGCTGTCGAGGTCGGGCCGCTCCCGCCGCCACTGGGAAATGATGGTGTCGATTTTGTCCATGGGGAGCGATTATGTCATGGATATGTATTCCTGGGAAGATATTTCACATAAAGTATCTTTATATAAAAATATATGAGCGGAATCTAAGAGCCTGTTTACGATCTCGCGAGCTAGGGCGAGACAAGGCGTTGCGGCTGAGAAAGCGGAGTGCGCCGGTGGCGCATGAGCATTCTGAAGTGGCTTTCACCGTGTCACATCTCACTCAGCGCAGCAGATTTTAAACGGGTTCTCAGCCGTCCGCCTGCAACCAGGCGGACTTGAAATCGAACCAGCCCAGGCTGTTGAGGCGCACGCCTTGCATCTGGGCCGGACCTTGCAGCCGCAGCCAGTTGTGGAACAGCGGCAGCATCCAGCGCTGCTGGACCACGGCGGCGGACAGGTCCTGCGCGCGGAACAGGCCCTGGCGCCAGCCTTGCTGCCACTGCGTCAGCGGCAGCGCCGGCTCCAGGCAGCGGCGCAGCAGCGGGGTGCCCAGCACCCAGGCGGCCACCGAGTATTCCGGCCGGGTGGCGAAGTTGACCGAGCCCAGCCACAGATCGGCCTCTCCATGGCCTTGCTCCCAGTCGGCATAGGGCAGCGCGCGGCATTCCAGCTCCACGCCATGGGGCCGCAGGCAGCGCGCCATCGCGGCTGCGATCAGTTGGTATTCCGGGTGCTGTTCGTAATAGGCCAGCCGCAGCGCGCGCAGGCCGTCCGGCGGTGGCTGGTTCAGGGCCGGCTGGGCGTGGTGCCAATTGGGCAGCAGGCCGGCGGCCGGCGCCCAGTATTGGCGCACCGCCGGCGCGGTTTCCTGGATCACGGCCAGCGGCGCCAGCGTCTGGGCCAGCCAATCGCGCAGCGCGGCATCGTGCAGCCGCGGCGAGCGGCCGTCGGCGAGCAGGAAATAGACGCCGGATTCCAGCACCATTTCGGTCTGCATGCTGGGCTCGCGCGGATTGATGCGCACTTCCAGGCTGCAAACCTGGCCATTGCCGTGCTCCAGTTGTTCGCCCAGCTCCGGCATCATCCAGATGTCCACCTGATCCAGCAGCGCGCGGTAGCCGAAGTAGTCGTCGAAGGCCTGCAGGCACAGCTGGTGCCGAGTATTGGCGGCGACGCGGTAAGGGCCGGTGCCCACCGGGCGCGAGGCGAAGTCGGCGCGCGCGGCGTGGTCGGCCGGCAGGATCAGCGCGGCGCTGTCGGCCAGCAGCCAGGGCAGCCATTGGTCGGGCTCGCTCAATTCCAGCGCCAGGCTGCGCGGCGACAAGGGCCGCACAGCTTGCAGATGGGAGAACAGCGGCAGCGCGCGCAAGCGCAGCAGCGAGGCCTGGACATCGGCGACGCTGAGTTCGCCGCCATCGTGCCAGCGCACAGCCGGGCGCAGATGGAAATGCCATTCCAGCGGGCTCTGCTGGCTCCAGTGGTGGGCGAGATCACCTTCCACTTCCCCTTTTTCCTCATTTATCCGGCTCAGGCCGTTGAAGATCTGACCAACCAGATGGCGTTCGGAGCGGCGCAGCGGCGTGCCGGGGTAGAGATTGGGCAACGGGCGGTAATAGGGCACGCCCAGCACTTGGCGATTCTGGTTCCAGCGCTTGCCCAGCCGCGCCAGCAGCAAGGGCGCCAACTCGTCGCGGTCATCGCCCAGCAGGTCCACCGCCTGTTCCACCCGGCCCTGTTCCAGCAATTGCGCGGCGCGCTCGCGCTGCAGTTGTTCCGGCGCTTGCAGAAAGCTCAACCGCGAGCGCATGCCGCGGCCGGCTTGCGCCTGCCACGCTATCCAGCCTTGCGCTTGCATCTGCTGCAGCAGGCTGCGCATGTGGCGGCGGGTGCAGAACAGCAGGTCGGCCAGCTGTTGCAGCGAGACCGCCTCGGCCTGGCCGGCGAAGTGTTGGTGGAGTTTCTGATACTGCTGGGCGAGCCGCGCGGACATAAGAGGAAGTTTCCTGATTGAAAGTCAGCAATTTTTATTGCCTCATATTGCGCCGACAATACTCGCATCCATAGCGGGAGTCCACAGCGATGAAAACCGATCCGATCTTCTTGTTTTACCAGCGCTTTCTCGACGGCAAAAAGCCGGTGTTCGGCCTGACGCCGCAGGCGGCGCTGGACAGCTTGAACGAGCTGATGCAATGGCAGCCGCCGACGGATGGCGGCGCAGAAAAAAAGCCGGGCGAACCCGGCTTGGAAGGTACTGAGGAGAACGAGGGAATTCAGCATCCGTTCAAAGTCTGACGAGCCAGCGCCAGACTTTGAAGCGGTTCTCAGCGCAGGTAAGGCAGGTAGGGCGCCTCCTCGCGAATGGCGTAAGTCTTGCCTCCCAAAGTCACGCTGAAATTGCGCGGGCCGGAAATCGGCAGGTAGTAGACCACGGCCAGGCTGACGCTCTGGCCCGGCGCCAGCGACTGCCATGACGGCAGCTTGACCGAGACGCGATGGGCATCGCCCTTCAGGCCGCCGATATTGTTGCCGCTATGGCCGACGCTGATCACCTTGAGCCCGAAGCCGGACTGGTCGGCGAAGTTGGACGGCGCCGAAGTGGGCACGTCGAACTGGAACTCGGTGCCGCCGGGCAGGCTGCTGCCGGAGCGGTTGGTGATGGTCAGCTTGGGGTTGATCGGATAATTGCTGTCGCCCAGCGCGAAACCGTCCAGCGCGAAGCCGACATCGATGGCGGCGGTGGCGGCTGGAGCGGCGGCGGCCGGCTTGACGCTGACGGTGGCCGGCTTGCTGAAGGCGTTGTACAGCAGGCTGGTCAGCGTGGTGCCGATGAAGTACTCGCCCTTGCCGCCGTTGCGGTCCTGTTTCCAGTCGTAGTCGCCGGCCAGTTCCCAGAACATCACGCCGCCGACGTTGTTGGCGTCGACCCAGGCGGCTTTCTTGGCGATGGACTGCTCATCCTCGGTGGACAGGAATACCTTCTTGCCGGCGTTCCACAACCACGGCGCGCTCAGGGTGTCGTTGTAGAAACGCTGATAGCTGCCGTTGAGCTGGTTTTCCGGCTTGCTCGGGTCCAGGTAGGCGGACAGATAGCTGCCGGCCTGGTTCTTCTCCAGGTTCTTGGCATGCCACATCGGGTTGGAGCCGGCGCCCACTTCACGGCCCTGTTCGTCCAGGTCGTGCCACAGATTGTCTATGCCCACCGCGCCGTCGCCGCAGGTTTTCAGGCCGGTTGGGCAGTTGCCGCCCACCGAAGTGCCCCACAGGCCGTTGCTGCCGCCGTTGACGTTTTTCCAGCCGCGGGTGTAGTAGGGCACGCCGATATTGACGCGCGCCGCCGGCAGGCCGCCGCGATAGTAGTGATAGGACCAATCGGTGTTCAGATAGCCGATGCCGCCGTATTGCGCGGTGGTGTACACGCTCCAGCGCGCCAGCTCGGCGTCCTTGCCGTCGTCGTAGAGCGCGGCGTTGGGGCCGACGAATTCGTTCCAGGCGCCGTGCAGGTCATAGGACATCACATTGACGAAGTCGAAGTAGCGCAGGCTGCGGAAGGCTTCCATGCCGCGCAGCAGGTAGCCGGAGGCCGGCACCGCGGCGGTGAGCTGGTAGTAGCGGCCGTCCTGGGCGGCGGCGCGGTCCAGGCGATCGCGCAGCGTTTGCGCGAGAACATTGAAGCCCTTGTTCAGCGCGCCGCGGCGGGCGTTGGCCACCGTCCAGTCCAGCGGATTACCGGCGTCGTTCATCGAGGTCGGATACTCGAAGTCGATGTCCACGCCGTCGAAGCCGTATTTGCGCAGGAAGGCGACGGCGGAATCGGCGAAGGCGTTGATGCCGGCCTGGTTGACGCTGCCGTCGGCGTTGATGGTCATGCTGTAGAAGCCGCCGCTGTTGACGCGCTTGCCGTCGGCGTCGAAGTAGCCGCCGGTTTCGGCCCAGCCGCCCACCGAGACCAGGGTCTTGACGCCCGGGTATTTGCGCTTGTACTGGGTCAGCAGATTGAAATGGCCCTTATAGGGCAGGCTGGCGTCCATTTCCGCGCCGGGCACGCCGGGCCAGCTCATGTCGGTGGCAGGGTTGCCGGGGTTGTTCTCGCCGACGGACAGCCGGTTGTTGCCGTCGACATGGGCGAAGGCGTAGTTGATGTGGGTGAGCTTGCCCCAGGGGATGTCGCTGGCGAGATAGGCCGGCTGGCCGTTCTTGCCGGTGCGCCAGCTGGTGAAATAGCCGATCAGCCGCTTGCGGCTGCCATTGGCCAGCTGCTCGGCGCCGCCTTTCTGATAGACCGCGCAATAGGGCACGTCGACGCCGTCGGTGCGCGCCAGGCCTTCCGGCTGGCACAGCGCGTTGCCGGTGGGCGGCGGCACTTGCACCAGCGGCGGATCGCTCGGGTTGCCGCCGCCGCCGTCGCACTGGCCTATCAATTTCCACGGACTGGCGTCGTTGGCGGCGGGCGCATTGCCCTGGGTCCACCATTTGGCTTGCCAGGTCTGGCCCTGGTAGCTGACGCGCTGGCCGCCGGTGTAGATCGAGCTGGCGCTCCAGGCCGGATCGGTGCAGCTGGCGGCCGCGGTTTTGATCAGGCCGTCGCGCGCGGCGGGTGCCGACGCCTTGGCCGTGGTGGGGGCGTGCTGGGCGACCAGCAAGGCGGCGCCGGCCATGGCGGTGCCGGCCAGGCCGGTTTTCAGCAGCAGTAGGGCTTTGCTCACTGTCCATCTCCTTCTTGGAAAAAGGCGGGGCGGAAGGCCGGCGCGGCGCGCCGACTTGTATTCAAGTTGTATTAAAGTTGTATGTAAGTGGTATTGGGCTTAAGCATGTGAACAGAAATGCTAATGACGCACCTGTTCTTTTTTTCAGGTGCGTTTGTCATGGTCTCTGCTAGCGACGAGGCCTTGGTCGGAAGAGGAAATGTCTGGAATGCGCGCCGCAACTGGCGCAACGGGCCGAGAGGCCTGGATCGTGCTCCGCCTTAGTGCGGCGCAGCAAACGAGGGCTTGCGGCGGGATGTGAATAATGACTTTGGCGCGGGATTGTGGCGCGCGCGTCAGCGTTTAGCGTCTCAGAGTCGGTTCAACGTCTCGCGAGCTAGCGCGAGGCAAGGCGAAAACGAGCGAAAAAGCGGAATGTACAGGTGGTACATGAGCATTTTGAGCTTGGTTTCAACGCCCATTTCTATCCATCCCGCCGACGCGCAGCAGATCGTAAACAGGTTCTCAGGGCTTGAGCGGCGGCCGCGTCGGCGCCGAACGGCTGACGCCGGCCGGATGCTTGGGCGCGGGCAGCAGGCCCTGGCTCAGCAGGTGCAGGGCCAGCCAGGCCAGCGCCAGCGCGCCCAGCAGCGCGGCGATGAACACCAGGGGCTTGCCGAGCGCTTCGATGGCGTTGGCATCGCGCTGCGCGGCCGGCTTTGCTTTGGCTGCCGGCGCGAGGGGGGGCGTTTCGGGCGGCGTGGCGACCGGGGCGAGGACGGGCGCAGTGATGGAGGCCGGGCTGGGTGGCAGACTGGCTGCGGGCGTAGCTTCCGTGAGAAGAATCGGGCGCGGCGCGGCATCGCCCAGACGGTCCAGCCGTTCGGCCAGCCGCGCCCACGGCCGCCACGGCGGCAGCGGCGCGAGCGTCGCCCGCTGGCGGCGGATGATGCGGCTCTGGCACAGCACATAGCCGGCGGCCAATAGCGGCAGCGCCAGGTGCAGGCCCGGCGACTGGCTGTCCACCCAATCGGCGTACAGCGGATCAGCGGCGATCAGCTGACCGGCCAGCGCGCCGAGCACGGCGCCGGCCAGCGGCGTCAGCAGCGGGTATTCGTCCAGCAGCCGGCCCAGCAGCAGGCTGCCGAACATCAGCAGCGGAATGCTCAGCAACAGGCCCAGCAGCAGCAAGGCCAGGCTGCCCTGGGCCACGGCGGCCAGCGCCAGCACATTGTCCAGGCTCAGGCTCAGGTCCGCCAGCACGATGATGGCGATGGCGGAGGCCAGCCGCGGCGTGGCTGCTTGCTCGGCCGGGGGCGCCTCGTCGCCCAAGAGCAGCTTGACGGCGATGGCCAGCAACAGCAGGCCGCCCAGCAGCTTGAGCAAGGGCCATTGCAGCAGCAGCCCGGTCAGCGCGGTCAGCAGCAGGCGCAGCGACACCGCGCCGGCGGTGCCCAGCAGCATCGCGCGGCGGCGCAGCGCCGGCGGCAGGCCACGGCAGGCCAGCGCGATCACCAGCGCGTTGTCGCCGCTGAGCATCAGGTCGAGAAAGGCGATTTGCAGTACTTGTCCCAGGCTGTGGGAGAAGAAATCGGCATCCATGGCAAGTCCTTATCCGGCGCCGAGCGCGCCGGCCAGTCCGGCATACAGGCTGAAGCCGGCGGTCAGCGCCAATGCCAGCGCCAGCACGCCGGCGTAAGCGCCGCGCGGCCGCAGCGCGCCGCGCAGTTCCGAACGCGCCAGCCAGTAGAGAAAGCCCAGCGTGACCGGCAGCAGCACGGCGTTGACCACGCCGCTGGCCAGGGAGAGCCGGATCAGGTTGACGCCGGAGGAGACCAGCAGCGCGCCGGCCAGCAGCATCAGCCCGAAACAGCCGTAGAACCACGGCGCCTGCCGCGGATGCTCGGCCAGGGAATGGCGGCGGCCGCTGGCCTCGCCCAAGGCCCAGGCCGCGCTCAGGCAGACGACGATGGTGGCCACCAGCGCGCCGCCGGCCAGCGCCAGCGCGAACAACAGCCGGCCGTATATCGGGCCCAGCAAGCGGCCGAAACCGTCGGCCAATTGGACCACGCTGTCCAGCGATTGGCCGCCGTGGCCGCCGCCGAAGGCCTGGGCCGCGGCGATCAGAATGGCGGCGGTGATCAACTGGCACAGCGCCGCGCCCAGCAGGGTGTCCAGCCGCGCGGCTTTCAGGTCGGCCTGGCCCAGGCCCTTGTCCAGCAGCGCCGACTGTTGATAGAAAATGGTCCACGGCATGATGCAGGTGCCGATATTGGCGGCGGCCAGGTAGAGAAAGTCATGGTCGCGCCATGGCAGGTGATGCAGCTGCGCCAGCAGCACCGCCGGTTCCGGCCGCGCGAGCCAGGCTTCGGCGAGGAAGGCGAGCTCGAACACGCCGAGGGCGATGGCGACGCGCTCCACCGAGCGGTAGCTGCCGGTGGCCACCATCAGGAAAATCAGCAGCGCCAGCAGGGACACGCTTTGCCAGGGCGGCACGCCCAGCATCTCGCCGATGCCGGCCAGGCCGCTGAGCTGGGTGAGCAGGGCACCGAAGCAACTGATCAGCAGCGTGGCGGTGCTGAGCCAGGACGCCGCGCGGCCGAAGCGCCGCAACACCAGTTCGCCATAGCCCTTGCCGGTGCCCAGGGCCAGCCTTATCGTCAGCTCCTGCGCCAGATAGAGCAGCGGAATCAGCAGCAAGAGCAGCGGCAGCATGCGCAAGCCCCAGCGCGCGCCGCTCTGGGCGGAAGCGATGACGCTGCCGGTCTCGGTGTCGGCCAGCATCACCACCAGGCCGGGGCCGACGGCGGCGAGGAAATGCCTGAACCGCTGCGTCAGCGGCCGCGCGGCGGCGGTGTGAACGCCGTTCACGGTTTGCCGCCGGCGGGACCGGACTTGAAGTCGCGCAGCAGCGCCGAGTCCGGCGACAGCACCAGGGTGGGCGCGGAGTCGGACAGCGAGTGGCGATAGGTTTGCAGCGAACGGTAGAATTTGTAGAACTTGGGGTCCTTGCCGAAGGCCTGGGCCAGGATGCGGTTGGCGTCGGCGTCGGCTTCGCCGTGGGTGATCGCGCTCTGGCGCTGCGCTTCGGACAGGATCACGGTGCGGTCGCGCTCGGCCCTGGCCTGGATCTGCTGCGCCCATTCCGCGCCCTGGGCGCGCAATTCCTTGGCTTCTTGCTGGCGGGACGATTTCATCCGGTCGTAGATGGCCTGGCTGGTTTCCAGCGGCAGGTCGGCGCGGTGCAACTGCACCTCGGTGACTTCCAGGCCCAGCGGCTTGGCGCGCGCGGCCACTTCCTGCTGGATGCGGCGCAGGATGGCGGCGCGTTCCGGCGACAGCAGCGCCTTGAGCATTTCCTTGCCCAGTTCGCGGCGCAGGGAGGTGCTGACCAGTTGGCCCAGTTGGGCGCGCGCCTGTTCCTCGGTGCGCAGCGCCTGATAGAAGCGCAGCGCGCTGGCGATGCGGTAATGGGTGTAGGTTTCCACTTCCAGCCGTTTTTCGTCGCCCAGGATCACTTGCTCCGGCGGCGGCGCCAGCGTTTGCAGCCGGGTGTCGTAGTACTGGACGCTGTCCACCAGCGGCAGCTTGACTTTAAGTCCGGGCTGCTCGTCCACGTCCACCGGCGCGCCCAGGCGCACCACCAGCGCTTTCTGTCCTTCGCCCAGGGTGTAGAAACAGGTGGACAGCAGCCACAGGCCCGCCAGCGCCGCCAGCGCGCCCGCGCCGCGCCATTGCCGCTTCATCAGCGTTTCTCCTTGTCTTTGGCCTTGTCCTGCAAGGACATATAGGGCACCACGCCGGACATGCCCTTGCCGGATGAGTCCACGATGACCTTGCCGGCCTTTTTCAGCACCTCGTCCATGCTTTCCAGATACAGCCGCCAGGCGGTGACGTCCTTGGCCTGGGCATAGCTTTGATAGATGGAATCGAAGCGCTTGGCTTCGCCTTGCGCCAGGTTGACCACCTGGCTGCGATAGGCCTCGGCCTCCTGATGGATGCGCTCGGCTTCGCCGCGCGCCTTGGGAATGATGTCGTTGCTATAGGCCTGGGCCTCGTTGCGCGCGCGTTCCTGATCGGCGCGGGCGCGCTGCACATCGTTGAAGGCGTCTATCACCGCGGCGGGCGGGTCGACGCGCTGCAATTGCACCTGGGTGAGCAAGATGCCGGCCTGTTCGGCGTCCAGCCGCTGCTGCAGCAGCGCGCGGGCCTCGTCCGCCACTTGCTGGCGGCGGTTGGACATCGCCGCCTGGATCTGGGTGTGGGAGATCACATCGCGCAGCGCGCCCTCGGCGGCGATGCGCAGCGATTCCTCGGGCTTGTTGACGCGGAACAGGAACTGGCCGGCGTCCTTGATGCGCCAGAACACCGCGGCGTCGGCCTCGACGATGTTTTCGTCGCCGGTCAGCATCTGTTTTTCGCGCGGGTCGGGGGTGTTGGTCGGCGCGCCGTCGTAGAGATTGCCCAGCCGTAGCTGATTGATCTGGGTGACCTTGGGCAGCAGCACGCTGTCCACCGGCCAGGGCAGGTGGTAGTGCAGGCCCGGCGCGGTGGTGTCGCTCCATTTGCCGAGGCGGACGACGACGCCTTGCTCGTCCGGCTGCACCCGGTAGACGCCGGAGGCCAGCCAAGCAAGGGCGACGACGCCCAGCAACAGCTTGCCGCCCTGGCCGCCCATGCCCATCAGGTCCAGCCAATGCCGGACGCGCAGCCTGAGCTGACGCAGGGAGAAATCGCCGGAGTCGCTGGGGGCGGTCGGGGGTAGGGAGGGCATGGGCCGGGCTCGCGAGTCTTGTTGTCTGTCCCCTGCCTTAACGTGTTTGATGCAAATGGGTTGACCGCGCTTGGGCGGCAAGGCTTGAAATCGGCGCGGCCGCGCCGAGGAGCGGGAGGCGCTTTACGCTCCCGCGAGCGAGATCGTAAACAGGTTCTTAGTCGAAGCTGAAGCGGCTGCCGGCGGCTATGCCTTGCTGGCCGGCCAGCGCGTGGCGGGCGTAGCCGGTGCAGTGGCAGGCGTGCAGGCGCTCGGCGCCCAGGCGCTGGAAATAGCGGCGCGTCTGCCAGACGCGCCACGGATTGGCGCTGCGCAGGTGGAAACCGCCTATCACCGCGCGGACGCGCGGCTCGGCGCAGACTTCGCGCGCGTAGTCGACGATATGGCGGATGCCGGAGTGGGCGCAGCCGCTGAAGATGATCAGGCCTTGCTCGCTGCGGCAGACCAGGGCCGAGTCGTCGGCCACCGGGTCCGGCCGGTGGCCGCGCGCATCCAGCAGCTGGCCCAGGGTGCCACGGCCCTCGGCGTGGCGTTGCCGCGGAATCTGGCCCAGGAAGACATAGCGGTCGGCGAAGGTGTGCGGCCCGGCGTGTAGCTGCAGCTCAAAGCTGGCTTGCAGATCGGCTTCGTTCAGCGGCGAGCCCAGCTTGCGCAGCGTGATCGGCCCCAGCCGCGCTTCGCGCGCTCGGAAGGCCCCGGGATGGGCCAGCAGCGGCAGCGGCGCAGCCGCGCGCTCGCGCAGCAGTCGGCTTAAGGCCGGAAGGCCGCCGCTGTGGTCGTAATGGCCGTGCGACAGCACCACCCGGCTCAGCGTGGCGAGGTCGACGCCCAGCCGGCTGGCGTTGTATAGCAGCGCGTCGCTGCGGCCGGTATCGAACAGGATGCGTTCTTCGCCGTCCTCGATCAGCAAGGCCAGACCGGCTTCGGCGATCAAGTCCGGGCGCAGGCTGTGGTTTTCCGCCAGTACGGTGACGCGCATCGCTTATTGTCCGCGCATGAACAGCTTGTCCAGCTCGCGCATGGACAGCCGGGTCCAGGTGGGACGGCCATGGTTGCACTGGCCGGAGCGCTCGGTGGCTTCCATGTCGCGCAGCAGCGCGTTCA
>NZ_JAYSGF010000072.1:0-12718 GCF_041912965.1 Chromobacterium sp.
ACTTCGCCTTCGTCCAGGCCCAGGCTTTCCACGATGTATTGGTAGGCGTGGGTGTGGATGGCTTCGTCAAAGGCCTGGCGCAGCAGGAACTGGCGGCATTCCGGGCTGGTGATCTGGCGGTAGGTGCCCAGCACGATGTTGTTGGCGGCCAGGGAGTCCGCGGTCACGAAGAAGCCGAGGTTGCGCTTGACGATGCGCATTTCGTCTTCGGTCAGCTGGCCGGTTTTCCACTGTTCGATGTCGCGCTGCATGTTCACTTCTTGCGGCATCCAGTGGTTGGCGCATTGGGCCAGGTATTTTTCCCATGCCCATTTGTGTTTGAAGGGCACGAGCTGGTTGACGTCGGTGGTGCCGTTGATCACTTTTTTGTCCACCACGTTGACGCGGCCGGCGGCGTTGGCGCCCGCGGAGGGGGCGGCCGGTTTGGTTTCGATGGTGTCGTCAAAGTTCAGCATTAAGGGCTCCTGTCTGGATTTACTCCGCGTCCGGCGCGGTGATTTGGGGTGGCAGCGGCTGCTTGTCGCCAGCCAGGCTGGGGCTGAGCGGCAGGCTGCTTTTGCGCAGTATTTGTATCTGGCGCGGCGCGGCGGCGATTGCCGGCACCGGGTCCAGGTCCACGTGCAGGCTGCCCAGTTTGCGGTAGCCTGCGTCTTTGCCATGTTCGCCATGGCGGGCGATACAGAATGCGGTGGCGCTCATGAGCGGTGTCCTTTCAGAAGCGCAGCTGTTGGCTGAGGCGGTGGATCAGCTGGCGTTCGCTGCTTTCCTCCTGCTCCACTTGGTTGCCGCGCGGCTGCCGCAGCTTCAGCAGCTGGCGGTATTGCCGGTTGGCTTGTTCTATGTCTTGCTTGAGCAGCTCTATTTGCTGCTGCAGTTCTTCCGGCTGGCAGTACACCACCAGCGCGTCCGCTTCCACCCAGGCTTTGCGCCACACTTTCTGGCGCGGCAGGCGGCGGGCTTCGTTGAACAGGTCCTTCCATTCGCAGGGCGGGGCCTGGTTCAGCGTCAGGTACATATTGAACAGCACAAACTGCTTGTCGGGGTTGTGGGTTCTTTGTTCGCAAAACCCGTTGATCCGGATGTTTTCAAACGTTTGCATCTGACCTCCTGCTGAAGCCTGGCTGGTGGCGGCGGGGCCGTGGGCCTCGTCTTCCTGGAAACCGCTCAACACCCGCCGCGCTTGCTTGCTTGGCCTTGAGCTGTTTCCGTCCGCCCGCATCGCGGGCCGGCGGCGTTTCCATCCCGAAGCCGCCTGGGGGCAAGCGGCTTGAGGCTGGGTACTGTTTACCGTTGCGGCGCGTCCTGGTACTGCACCAGGCCGTAAATCTTCCATTTGCCGTCCACCCGTTTCAGGTGGTAGCCGGTGCAATATTCCCAGGCCGGCTGGTCCTGGCGCTGCACGGTCCAGCGCACGCGGGCGCTGGCGGCGTCGGGGCCAAAGCTCAACACGCTGTCCAGCTGGTGGCTGGCGCTGAGAAAGCCCTGGCTGCGGTACCACGCCAGCAAGGCGGTGGTGGTGTCGCGCAGCGATGCCATGTCTTCCCAACTGCTCAGGTCGCCCTGATGGATGGCGGTGAAGGGCACGGTGAAGTGCGCGCTTACCCGGGCCACGTCCAGCTGGCTGTAGCCTTTGGCGTAGCTGTTGAAAAACGCCTCTATCTCCATCCGGTTTCCCCTGAGAGTGGGCCGCGCGGTTTGCCGCCGCGCGGGTCGCTGCCGGTGTTTCCGGGCCGCTTTGGGCACACGGGCAAAGGGAGGCCGGGGTGCGGGGCCAATTCAACGCCGGCGGCGGGCAGGGGGCTGTGAGATGGAGCCTGGCCGGGGCCAGGCTGGGCCAGCCCTAAGGGGCCGGCCGTTCAAGCCAGGATGGCTGCTTCCGCCTTATTGGCAGCTCTCGCAATCCGGGTTGTCGATGCTGCAGAACTTGGCGTCGGTGGCCGGGGTGTTGTCCACCACGGCTTCCGGTGCCGCGGCCGCTTGGCCGTGGCTGTTGGACACCGCGTTCAGTTCGCCGCCGCGGCCGGTGGATTTCTCGGCGCTGGTGGCGGCCAGGGTGCGCAGGTAGTAGGTGGTTTTCAGGCCGCGCAACCAGGCGTGCTTGTACAGCTCGTCCAGTTTCTTGCCGGAAGCGCCCGCCATGTACAGGTTCAGGGACTGCGCCTGATCGATCCACTTTTGGCGGCGGGAGGCGGCTTCCACCAGCCAGCGCGGGTCCAGCTCGAAGGCGGTGGCGTAGATGGCTTTCAGTTCGGCCGGCACGCGGTCGATCTGGCCCAGGCTGCCGTCGAAGTACTTGAGGTCGGCCACCATCACTTCGTCCCACAGGCCGGCGGCTTTCAGATCGCGCACCAGGTATTCGTTGGTGACGGTGAATTCGCCGGACAGGTTGGATTTGACGAACAGGTTCTGGTAGGTCGGCTCAATGCTCGCCGATACGCCGATGATGTTGGCGATGGTGGCGGTGGGCGCGATGGCCAGGCAGTTGCTGTTGCGCATGCCGTGGGTTTTCACGCGTTCACGCAGCGCGTTCCAGTCCATGCGTTCGCTGCGGTCCACTTCCAGGAAGCCGCCGCGTTCGGCCGCCAGCAGGTTGATGCTGTCGTGCGGCAGGATGCCGCGGTCCCACAGGCTGCCCTTGTAGGACGGGTAGCGGCCGCGTTCTTCCGCCAGTTCGGTGGAGGCCCAGTAAGCGTAGTAGGCCACCATTTCCATGGATTCGTCGGCAAACTCCACCGCGGCGTCGGAGCCGTAGGCCACGCGCTTCTGGTGCAGGCAGTCCTGGAAGCCCATGATGCCCATGCCCACCGGACGGTGTTTCAGGTTGGAGTTGCGCGCCTTCTTCACCGGGTAGAAGTTGATGTCGATCACGTTGTCCAGCATGCGCAGGGCGATGCGGATGGTGCGCTGCAGTTTTTCGGAATCCAGGCTGCCGTCCGCCATCAGGTGGGCGGACAGGTTGACGGAACCCAGGTTGCAGACCGCGATTTCGTCCTCATTGGTGTTGAGGGTGATCTCGGTGCAAAGGTTGGAGCTGTGCACCACGCCCATGTGCTGCTGCGGGCTGCGGATGTTGCACGGGTCCTTGAAGGTCATCCACGGGTGGCCGGTTTCAAACAGCATGGTCAGCATTTTGCGCCACAGGGACAGCGCCGGAATGCGCTTGTACACCTTGAGCTCGCCGCGCTCGCCCATGGCTTCGTATTCCTTGTAGCGCTTCTCGAAGGCCGCGCCGTACAGGTCGTGCAGGTCCGGGGCTTCGGACGGGGACAGCAGGCTCCAGTCCGCGCCTTCCATCACGCGCTTCATGAACAGGTCCGGAATCCAGTTGGCGGTGTTCATGTCGTGGGTGCGGCGGCGGTCGTCGCCGGTGTTCTTGCGCAGCTCCAGGAATTCTTCAATGTCCGCGTGCCAGGTTTCCAGGTAGGCGCAGACGGCGCCCTTGCGCTTGCCGCCCTGGTTCACCGCCACGGCGGTGTCGTTGACCACTTTCAGGAACGGCACCACGCCTTGGGATTTGCCGTTGGTGCCCTTGATGTGGGAGCCCATGGCGCGCACGGAGGTCCAGTCATTGCCCAGGCCGCCGGCAAACTTGGACAGCAGGGCGTTTTCCTTGATGCCTTCGTAGATGCCGTCCAGGTCGTCGGCAATGGTGGTCAGGTAGCAGCTGGACAGCTGGCTGCGACGGGTGCCGGAGTTGAACAGGGTGGGGGTGGACGACATGAAGTCGAAGCTGGACAGCACATTGTAGAACTCGATGGCGCGCGCTTCGCGGTTCACTTCGTTCAGCGCCAGGCCCATGGCCACGCGCATGTAGAAGGCCTGCGGCATTTCGATGCGGTTGCCGTCCACGTGCAGGAAGTAGCGGTCGAACAGGGTTTGCAGGCCCAGGTAGCCAAACTTCAGGTCGCGGTTGGCGTCCAGCGCGGCGCCCAGTTTTTTCAGGTCGTATTCGGCCAGCTTTTCATCCAGCAGTTCGGCGTCGATGCCGTTCTTGATGAAGGTGGGGAAGTACAGCGCGTACTGCTTGGCCATTTCTTCCTGGCTGACGGCTTCGCCCAGGATTTCCAGGCGGATATTGTTCAGCAGCAGGCGGGCGGTCACGTAATCGTAAGCCGGGTCCTGCTCGATCATGGAGCGGGCGGCCAGGATGGCGGATTTGTTGACTTCGTCTTCGCTGACGCCGTCGTAGATGTTCTTCAGGGTTTCGCTGAGGATGGCGTCGATATCGATGCCGGCCAGGTTCTGGCTGGCGGATTCGATGGTGGCGCGCAGGCGGGCGATGTCCAGCGGCAGCTTGCGGCCGTCCTTGCGCACCACGTTGATTTGCACCTGGGTCAGCGCTTCGCCGCGGGCGGCGCGCTCTTGGGAGCGCTGTTCGCGGTACAGCACGTAGGCGCGGGCTACATCATGCTCGCCAAAGCGCATCAGCGACAGTTCCACCTGGTCCTGGATGTCTTCGATGTGGATGGCGCCGCCTTCCGGCTTGCGGCGCATCAGGGCGCTGGCCACTTGCTCGCTCAGCTGGGCGACTTTTTCGCGCAGGCTGGCGGAGGTGGCGCCTTGATGGCCCATGACGGCCAGGAAGGCCTTGGTCATGGCGATGGAGATCTTGACGGGTTCGAACGGCACCACCGCACCGTTGCGACGGATGGTTTTGTACTGGCTGAAATCGGCCTTGGGCGCGGCTGCGCGGCCGAGTTCTGCGGCGGTCTGCCCTTCAAAGGTGGTCAATTGCATGTAGCCCTCGATAAGGTGGGTGGTTGCGTCCTTCCGTTACTGCGTTTCCCGAGGGGCAGGCCGGCTGTGGACAAATCTGTTGAAAAGCTGTGCGCGAGCTGTGGGTAAACACAATATGTATTGTTTGTAGCTCGAGACACACCCAAATTCTAGTGTTGAGTATGGGGCAGTACAAGTCTTGACAGCGGGAGATTTAACGGCAGATTTGCCTGGGATTTATGGCGAAAGCCCGTGGTTGCTGGCTTTGCGGGGCGTGAGATTTTTTTTTGTCCAGTGGACACATTTCACTGTGTAGTCAAAAAACCTTGTTAGAACAAGCCACAGCGGGGGCGGCATTGTCCATCACTAGATGTTGTGGATTTGCATCATAACGCAGCGGCTAGGCCGCGGCAGCATGGTTTGCCATGGCGTGTTGGATTTTTGGCTTGTCACGGCCTGGCAATGAAAACCCCCGCCGGAGCGGGGGGGGGGAGGGGCGGCGAGGCCGGGCGCGACGCTTACTCCAGCCAGATCAGGCTGGCCATGCGTCCGGTCTGGCCGTCGCGGCGGTAGGAGAAGAAGCGCGCGCGGTCTATCACCGTGCATTCCTCGCCGCCGTAGATCTGCTCCACGCCGGCGGCGTTCAGGCGCTGGCGCGCCAGCGCGTAGATGTCGGCCAGGTATTTGCCGTCGCCGATATCGCTGAAGGCGGCCGCGGCGGCGGGATCGCGTTCCATGAAGGCGGCGCGCACTTCCGCGCCCACTTCAAAGGCGTCCGGGCCGATGGCGGGGCCGAGCCAGGCCATCAGCCGCGCCGGGCGCTCGTCGCAGGCGGCCACGGCGGCTTCGATCACGCCTTCGCACAGCCCGCGCCAGCCGGCGTGGGCTGCGGCCACCACGCTGCCTTCGCTATTGCACAGCAAGAGCGGCAGGCAGTCCGCGGTCATGATGGCGCACACCGCGCCGCTTTGGCGGCTGAAGCTGGCGTCGGCGTCCGGCGGCGCGGCGGCCACGGTGGCCGCGTCCACCACCGTCACGCCGTGCACCTGGTTCAGCCAGGCCGGCTCCGCCGGCAGTTGTTGGCGCAGCAGCGCGCGGTTGGCGGCCACCGCGGCCGGGTCGTCGCCCACGTGCTGGCCCAGGTTCAGGCTGTGATAGGGCGCGGCGCTGACGCCGCCGTTGCGGGTGGTGATCAGGGTGCGCACATTGGGCGGCGCCGGCCAGTCGGCCTCCAGCCAGTCCGGCGCCTGCTCGGCGGGCCTGTCAGCGGACATAGATCACCTCCACGTCGCCATCGTCTTCGTCGTCCTCATCGTCCCAGTCCTCGTCTTCCGTCTCGTCCTGCAACTGCGGCAGCGGCGCGGCGTCGGCGGTGTCGCCGTCTCCGCGCAGCACGTCCAGCAGGTGGCGCAGGTCGTCCGGCAGCGGCGCTTTCCAGTTGCGCTCCTCGCCGCTGGCCGGGTGCACCAGGGTCAGCGAGTAAGCGTGCAGCGCCTGGCGGCCCAGCGCCTTGACCACGGCGGCGATGTCCTCGTCCATCTTGTGGCGCAGATTGCCGTAGATGGGGTCGCCGGCCAGCGGGTGGTTGGCCTCGCGCATGTGCACGCGGATCTGGTGGGTGCGGCCGGTTTCCAGCTTGCATTCGATATAGGAGTGGCTGGCGAAGCGCTCCAGCACCCGTACATGGGTGATGGCCTGCTTGCCGCCGAATTTCAGTACCGCCATTTTCAGGCGGTTGTGCGGGTCGCGGCCCATCTGGGTTTCTATGGTGCCGTCAAACGGCACATTGCCGTCGGCGATGGCGCGATAGATGCGCTTGACGGTGCGCGCCTGCAACTGGCGCACCAGTTCGGTCTGCGCCGGCAGCGTCTTGGCCACCACCATCAGGCCGCTCGTGTCCTTGTCCAGGCGGTGCACGATGCCGGCGCGCGGCACTTGGGCCAGCGCCGGGCAGTGGTGCAGCAGGCCGTTGAGCAGGGTGCCGCTCCAGTTGCCGGAGGCGGGGTGGACCACCAGGCCGGCCGGCTTGTTGATCACCAGGATGTGGTCGTCTTCAAAAATGATGGGCAGGTCCATGGCTTCCGGCTGGAAGGCCATCTCCTCGTTGCTGCGCATCAGGGTGACGTCCAGTTTCTCGCCGCCCAGCACCTTGGTCTTGGGCGCGGCGGTCTTGCCGTCCAGCAGCACATGGCCGTCCTTGATCCATTGCGTCAGCCGGCTGCGCGAGTATTCCGGCATCAATTTCGCCAGCGCGGCGTCCAGCCGTTCGCCGCCCAGCGACAGCGGAACATTAAGTTGTTGTGTAGCGGATACCTCGTTTTCTGAGATATCGCTATAATCGTCCGGGTCAAAGTAAGGATCAGTCATGAAAAGATACGTTGTCGCTGCAATGTTGGTGATGGGGCTTGCCGGTTGTGCAACCACGGAAACCTACGATGAGACTCGCGGCTGGACCGTGGAAAAGCTGTATTCGGAAGCGCATGATGAGTTGAACAGCGGCAATTATACCCGCGCTGTCAAGCTCTACGAAACGTTGGAAGCGCGTTTCCCTTACGGGCGCTATGCCCAGCAGGCGCAGATGGATCTGGCGTATACCCATTACAAGGATAATGAGCCGGAGCAGGCCATCGCCTCCGCCGACCGCTTCATCAAGCTGCACCCGACCCACCCGAACCTGGACTACATCTATTATCTGAAAGGCCTGGTATTTTACAACGATGATTCCGGTCTGCTGGCCAAGTGGGCCGGTCAGGACATGAGCGAGCGCGATCCGCGCGCCGCGCGCGAGGCCTTCACCGCCTTCCGCGAGCTGGTGACGCGTTTCCCCAACAGCATCTACAAGGAAGACGCCTCCAAGAAAATGGACCGGCTGCTGGATGCGCTGGGCGGCAACGAGATGCATGTGGCGCGCTACTACATGAAGCGCGGCGCGTATCTGGCGGCGGCCAACCGCGCTCAGGGCGTGGTGAAGAGCTATGCCAACACCAAGTACCAGGAAGAAGCGCTGGGCATCATGATGGCGGCTTACGACAAGCTGGGCATGACGCAGCTGCGTGACGACGCCAAGCGCGTGCTGGCGCTGAACTACCCGAACAGCCCGTATCTGCGCGATGGCTGGTCCATCGAAGAGATGCCGTGGTGGAAGCTGTGGAAATAAGCCGGCTTTGATCCGCGTGAAAGCCCCCGGAATCCGGGGGCTTTTTGTTTGATGTCGGGCAGGCGCAGCGGGTGACTGGTTTGAGGGCGATGTCTTTGGGATGATAGTATTTCGTGTTTTAAGTCGATAATCATAATTAGTCATGTCCAAAACCTTCGCTTCCCTCTTGGTGCTGGCCGCTTTGTGCGCGCCGGTTGCCGCCGCCACAAAACCTGATTTTGTCCTATTGAAAGCGCGTTACCCGGAAAAGCTGTCCTATGACGGCTCGGCGCAGCTGCTGAGCGCTGGCGATGGTGAGCTGAGCGATTCCGTGATGGGCTTGATCGACGCGCTCAAGCTGCGTTTTCCCTGGCATGAGCTGTGGGCGCTGCGTTCAAACAATGGCCTGACCTTGCGTCAGGGCCGAACGGAGGCGGCCCTGCCTTTGCCCAAGGGCGGCTATTTCACCAGCAGCTATGTGGCGATGTCGCGAGACGGCCTGACCTTGGCTTTTGGAAGCGGCCGGGATGGCAAGCTGGAGGCGGTGCGTTGGCGGCGCGGCGGCGCGCTGGAGACGCTGGTGCCGGCGGGCCAGGCCTGGCTGTCCGGTGTCACCGACATCAGCGCCGACGGCCGCACGGTGATTGGCTGGCTGCTGAGCGACGAAAAGGCGATGCTGCGCGGCTTCCAATGGGTGGAGGGCAAGGGGTTCAGCTTGTTGCCGGAACCCATGAGCCTGCCGCTGGCGCTGAGCGCGGACGGGGGCGTAACGGCTGGTCTTGCCTTGCGCGGCAATATGGACATGCTGCGGCGGATGCGGTGGATGCAAGATTTCATGAACGAAAGCCCGCTGATGAGCGAGAGCGAGGTGACCAAGCTGCAAGTTGCCGGCGTCCATCCGGTGAGCGGGGATGTGGCCGGCTCCTTCAAGCATGCCGACACCGGCGTTTGGCACGGCTTTGTCTGGAACTTGGACGAGGGCAAGCCTAGCCGGCGCGAGCCCTTGCCGTGGCCTGCCGCGGCGGAAGGCAAGGCGGCTGACGCGCAACGCGAGGCGCAAGTGCTGGCCTGGGCCGGCATGAGCCGCGAGGATGGCAATATCTTCATGGAGAGCGACGCCGTGCGTTGGCGTGCGGGCGAGGGCGTCAGCGTGATCCGCGCCAAGTCCGTGTTGGAGGGTTTGTCCGCGGATGGGCGCACGGTTTTTGTGTCCTTTAATCGGGAAAGCGACCATAGCCGCGCCTTCGTGCAAATCTCGCCGGAGGGCGAGGTGGATCTGGAGGCGGCGGTGCGCGCGGAAACCCACAAGGAGAGCCTGGGGATGCTCTTGCGCTCGGTCTCCGAGGATGGCCGCTCTTTATGGCTGAACTCGTTGACGGCAGACGGGATGTTCCCGCTGCGCTTGGAAAACGGCAAGCTGGCGCCGTTCCCGCCGGTGATCGACGATCTGACGCTGACCGCTTTTAGTCAGGACGGCCGCGTGGTGGCGGGCACCTCCACCCAGCCGGAGCGGGGCGGCTACGCCACTTTGCGCTGGCATTTTGGCGCGCCGAAGACGCAGCGCCTGTTCTGCCCGGGCGAGGCGAGGAGCAGCAGCCATATCGTCATGTCCGGCGACGGCAAGGTGGTGGCGGCGGGCCAGGAGAAGCACGGCAAGGTGCATACTTGCCTGTTCGGGTCTTTGGATTAAGAAGCTGCTCAAAGGGCTGCTACGCTTCGGAGGCCCGCGCCGCCTTGACTCCCAGGCGCGTCATGTCACAATAGCCGCGCGCCGCAGCAATCGCGGCGCTCGGGATTGGCCTCTCGAAATGAAGAACCTGGTGGGCGTGCTTCGCAGCACGTCCGCTTGTCATTGCCATGCCTGATCCGGGCGGGCCATGGCAAGGGCACCTTTCATTAGGTGCGCCGGTGTTTGGGTTCTTCTCCGGTAGGCCAACCTTGTCATGTGCCCGCCTTGCCGCTTTCGCGGCTTGGCGCTACTTGCTCAGGAGGCTGCAATGACGAAGTCTGCTCGCAATCAACCCTCTCTTTCCGCATCCCCCTCTGGCGTCCGCCGGATCATCGATGCTCCACAACAGCCGGCCATGCCGCGCTCGCTTTACCATTTCATCGCGCTGGAAACCAAGGAAACCCATCTGCCCTTTGTCCGCTATCTGCCGGGACGTACTTACCCGCATTACTGGCAGCCGGAAGAGGTCGCGGATTACGAGGCCGCCTGCGTGCTTGGCCGTCAGTACGCCGCGCACCTGGCGCAGTTGCTGAAAAGCAATCAGCTGCATATCGGGCGCGGCTTGTTGCATCGCATCGCGCGCGACATCGATTACAGCGACCGCAGCCACCGCCGCGGCCTGCGGCTGGGCTTTTTCAACTATCTGGAGGTATTGCTGGGCCTGGCCGGGCGGCGGGTGAGCCTGGTTCGGCACGTGGAAGCGATGCATCAGGTTCACCGTGGTCTGGATGCGCTGGCGCGGTTGGAGCGCAAGCGTAGGGGCTGATGCAAATGACGACGCCCCGCCGAGGCGGGGCGTTGGGATGAGTCGCGAGTTTATTTCTTTGATATGTTGATTGTTGTCAGCTTATGTTTTGTGAATATGCGGGTTTTTGAATGCGCAGGGCCATGGTTATGATTTCGTCTTGAGCACGCCAGGCGGGGCCGGCGCGCATTTGACGTCTATTAACCTGGTGTGGATGAAACATGAAACTGAAAGTGTTGGCGCTTGGCCTGGCATTGTGCGCTGCTGGCGCGGGCGCGGCGGAGTTTGAATGGCTGGACACGGGGCTGACGGATTGCACGGGGCGGGATGTGGGCAGTACCAGCGGCAGCGTTCCGGATAATCATTATGCGGCAAGCGGCATGACCGCCGTGTGTTGGGACGGCAAGGTCTATTCAAACCGCAACAGCCCCGGCGTTGCGTTCTGCACCTACAAGAATGTCAGCCGCACTGCCTGCGTGGGCGGGATCAATACCGGCAAGGCGTACAGCGCGGCGCCGGTCAAGGAGTTCGCCTGGGAGGAGAAGGGCATTGGCGACTGCGCCGGCCGCGATGTGAACGCGAGTTATGGTTCCAGCTTGCCCTCCAAGGCGCTGGCCACGGCGAGGACGATAGCGGTGTGCTGGGATGGCAAGACTTACAACAACGTCAATAATCCGGGGCAGGCGTTCTGTACTTACAAATCGGCAACGGTGGAAAGCTGCACGGGCGGACGCAACCCCGGCTGGGTGTACGCGCCGGCCAAGGTTGCCGCGATGAAGTGGCAGGCTGGCGGCATTGGCGATTGCACGGGGCAGGATTATGCGCAAACCGATGGCAAGACGCCGCATCCCAATTATCTGATCGAAGGCACGACCGCGGTGTGCTGGGATGGGGTGGAGCACTCAAACCGTAATGCGCCGGGGAAGGCGTTTTGCACCTATAAGACGGTGAAGTTGGAGCAATGCGCCGGCGGCCGGAATCCCGGGTGGATGTATTCGCCGGCAAGGGCGATCAACTGAAGATGCGCTGAGAGACCAAGCGGCAGGCGCTTGGCCTGCCGCTTGCTCGTGGGGGCTTTGAACGTGTTTACGATCTCGCGAGCTAAGGCGAGACAAGGCGTTGCGACTGAGAATGCGGAGTGTACGGTTGGGGTGGTACATGAGCATTTCGAAGCGGTTTTCAACGCCGTATCGCCGACGCGCAGCAGACTTTGAACAGGTTCTTAGATCGCTTGCTCGTTGGTTTCGCCGGTGCGGATGCGCACCACTTGCTCCACCGGGGTGACGAAGATCTTGCCGTCGCCTATCTTGCCGGTGCGGGCGGTGGCGACGATGGTTTCGATCGCGCGGTCCACCAGGTCGTCCGGCAGGATCACTTCCACTTTCACCTTGGGTAAAAAGTCCACCACGTATTCGGCGCCGCGATAGAGCTCGGTATGGCCCTTCTGGCGGCCAAAGCCCTTGACCTCGGTGACGGTCAGGCCGTTGATGCCCAGCTCGGACAGGGCTTCGCGCACCTCGTCCAGTTTGAACGGCTTGATCACGGCTTCAACCTTTTTCATGCTGGAAGCTCCTTGCTGATGAGATGAAATGCTATCCAAATGCGGAATATTTTATTAAGCGGCGGCCTTGGGGGCAATTAGCCGCTTAAAACAAACAGTGAATTGCTGTATTATGACGCGCTTTCCTGATACTTGTCGCGGGTGTCTAATGTCTTACCTTACCAAGCTCCGTGGCGGCGTTGCGCTGTCGCCGTTCCGTCTTGAAAAACTGCTTGCCGCAGCCGCCGAAGCCGGGCTGCCGGATCTCAGCATCAGTGCCGAATTCTGGCATTTCGCCGAAAGCGAAACCGAACTGACGCTGGAAGAGCAGGCCACCCTGGGCAAGTTGCTGAGCTACGGCGAAGCGCCGCTGGCCGGCCAGCCTGATGGCGAATTGTTCCTGGTGACGCCGCGATTGGGCACTTTGTCGCCCTGGGCCTCCAAGGCCACCGATATCGCCCAGCACTGCGGGCTGGGAGGGATTCACCGCATCGAACGCGGCACCGCCTTCTGGGTTAAGTCCGCACAACAATCTTTAAATGAAGAGGCTCGTCATATTTTGACGGGCCTCTTGCACGATAGGATGACGGAAACGGTGCTGGCCTCGCTGGACGATGCCGCGCGTCTGTTTGTCCATCAAGACCCGCAGCCGATGAGCAGCGTGGACATCCTCGCCGGCGGCCGCGCGGCGCTGGAGGCGGCCAACGCCGATCTGGGCCTGGCCCTGTCCGAGGACGAGGTGGAGTATCTGGTGGAGAACTTCACCAAGATGCGCCGCAATCCCACCGACGTGGAATTGATGATGTTCGCGCAGGCCAACTCCGAGCACTGCCGCCACAAGATCTTCAACGC
>NZ_JAYSGF010000073.1:0-10924 GCF_041912965.1 Chromobacterium sp.
TGAAGATCGGCGTGATGTTCGGCAACCCGGAAACCACCACCGGCGGTAACGCGCTGAAGTTCTACGCCTCGGTGCGCCTGGACATCCGCCGCACCGGCGGCATCAAGAAGGGCGAGGAAGTGATCGGCAACGACACCCGCGTCAAAGTGGTGAAGAACAAGGTGTCGCCGCCGTTCCGCCAGGCTGATTTCGAAATCCTGTACGGCGAGGGCATCTCCCGCCAGGGCGAAATCATCGAACTGGGCGTCAAGCATGGCTTCATCGACAAATCCGGCGCCTGGTACGCCTACAACGGCCAGAAGATCGGCCAGGGCAAGGACAACACCCGCGAATGGCTGAAGTCCAACCCGGAAATCGCCGCCGAAGTGGAACGCAAGATCCGCGACGCGGTGGGCATCAAAGTGGAAATCACCGAAGGCCAGCCGGACGAAGAGTTCGCCGACGACGCGCTCGACGCCTGATTCCCTGAATGGAAAAAAGCCTGAGGGCACGCGCCGTCGATCTCCTGTCCCGCCGCGAATACACGCGGCGGGAACTGGAGCGGCGGCTCGCTCCGTTTGCGGAGAGCCCGGAACAATTGAGCGCCTTGCTGGACGATCTGGCCGAACACAGCTGGCAGTCCGATCAGCGTTTCGCCCAGCAGTTCGCCGACAGCAAGGGCCAGCGCTACGGCAGCCGCCGCCTGCAGCAGGAAATGCGCCAGCGCGGCGTGGACGCCGAACTGATCCGCGACGCGCTGCAAGGCCGCGACGACCTCGCCGCCGCGCAAGCGCAGTGGCGGAAGAAGTTCGGCCAGCTGCCGGACACGCCGCAGGAACGCGCGCGCCAGATCCGCTTCCTGGCCGGGCGCGGCTTCCCGATGGCGGTGATCGCCAAGGTGCTCAGCGGCGCCGGCGACGACGACGAGCTGCCGCTGGACGAGGACTAAAATGACCGCGCGCGGCATCGCCACCCATATCGACATCGCCGCCGCGCCGGCCCTGGTCTGGCGCGTGCTCGGCGACTGGGCCGCCTATCCGGAGTGGAACCCCTTCATCGTCGGCCTGCACGGACGTCAGCAAGTCGGCTCCCGCCTGGTGCTCAGCCTTCATCCCCCCGGCCGGCCGCGCCTCCCGCTGCGGCCGCGACTGGAAGTTTGGCAAGTGGTCGACGAACTGGCCTGGCAAGCGCGCGCGCTGCTGCCCGGCCTGCTGGACTGCCGCCACGGTTTTCAGCTGGAAGCGCTGGAAAACGGCGGCACTCGCCTGCATCAGACGGCCAACTTGAGCGGCCTGCTGCTGCCGCTGCTCGGCCCGGCGCTGCTGGCCGATATCCGCCAGGGTTTGGAAATGATGAACCAGGCGCTCAAGCGCCGCGCCGAAACCCTTGCCAGCGCCGCTGCGGCTTGACACAATCAGCTGTCCGCGCCGCCAGGGTTTGAGCGCCCAAAGCGGCCCAGAATTCGCAATCTTACGAAATCAAACATGAAAACCTCTGAAATTCGCCAGAAATTCCTGGATTTCTTTGCCGGCAAAAACCATCAGGTGGTGCCTTCCAGCAGCCTGATCCCCGGCAACGACCCCACGCTGATGTTCACCGTCGCCGGCATGGTGCAGTTCAAGGACGTGTTCCTGGGCTTCGAAAAGCGCGATTACACCCGCGCCACCACCAGCCAGAAATGTCTGCGCGCCGGCGGCAAGCACAACGACCTGGAAAACGTCGGCTACACCGCGCGCCACCACACCTTCTTCGAAATGCTGGGCAACTTCAGCTTCGGCGACTACTTCAAGCAAGATGCGATCACCTTCGCCTGGGAATTCCTGACCGGCGAGCAATGGCTGAACCTGCCCAAGGACAAGCTGCTGGTCACCGTCTACGCTTCCGACGACGAAGCCTACGACATCTGGCACAAAAGCGTGGGCCTGCCGGCCGACAAGATCATCCGCATCGGCGACAACAAGGGCGCGCCGTACGCCTCCGACAATTTCTGGACCATGGGCGACACCGGCCCCTGCGGCCCCTGCACCGAAATCTTCTACGACCACGGTCCAAGCGTGGCCGGCGGCCCTCCGGGCAGCCCGGATGAAGACGGCGACCGCTTCATGGAAATCTGGAACAACGTGTTCATGCAGTTCAACCGCGATGAGTCCGGCACCCTGCATCCGCTGCCCAAGCCGTCGGTAGACACCGGCATGGGCCTGGAGCGCCTGTCCACCGTGCTGCAACACGTCAAGTCCAACTACGAGACCGACGCGCTGGCCTGCCTGGTGCGCGCCGCCGCGCGCGAAACCGGCGTGGCCTACAGCCAGGACGTGCCGTCGCTGAAAGTGATCGCCGACCACATCCGCGCCTGTTGCTTCATGGTCGCCGACGGCATCCTGCCGTCCAATGAAGGCCGCGGCTACGTGCTGCGCCGCATCGCCCGCCGCGCCATCCGCCACGGCTACAAGCTGGGCCAGAAAGGCCTGTTCTTCCACAAGATCGTCGCCGATCTGGTGGCCGAGATGGGCGAAGCCTATCCGGAACTGCGCGAGAAGCAGGCGCATCTCGAAGACGCGCTGCGCGCCGAGGAAATCAAGTTCGCCGAGACGCTGGAAATCGGCATGGGCCTGGTGGACTCCGCGCTGGAAGGCGGCAAGACCGCGCTGGACGGCGACACCATCTTCAAGCTCTACGACACCTTCGGCTTCCCGGTGGACCTGACCGCCGACATCTGCCGCGAGCGCGACATCCACGCCGACCTGGAAGGCTTCGAGCGCGCGATGGAAGCGCAACGCGAGCGCGGTCGCGCCGGCTCCAGCTTCAAGATGACCGGCAAGGTCAGCTACAGCGGCGCCGACACCTGCTTCCACGGCTATGAATCCGCCAGCACCGACGCCAAGGTATTGGCGCTGTTCAAGGGCACCGAGGCCGTCGCCGCGCTGGAAGCCGGCGAAGAAGGCATCGTGGTGCTGGACGACACCCCCTTCTACGCCGAAGGCGGCGGCCAGGTCGGCGACGTCGGCGAGATTTCGCTGCAAGGCGGCATCGGCGCGCTGTTCGACGTCAACGACACCCAGAAGATCCAGGCCGCGGTATTCGGCCACAAGGGCAAGCTGGCCCGCGGCCGCCTGGCCGTCGGCGACAGCGTGACCGCCACCATCGATCTGCACGCGCGCGCCGCCAGCGCCCGCAACCACTCCGCCACCCACCTCTTGCACGCGGCGCTGCGCCACGTGCTGGGCGACCATGTCGCGCAGAAGGGCTCGCTGGTGAATCCGGAGCGCACCCGCTTCGACTTCGCCCACGGCGAACCGGTCAGCGCAGAACAGATCGCCGAGCTGGAGCGCGTGGTCAACCGCGTGATCAGCCACAACTTGCCGGTCAAGGCCGAAGTGATGAGCATGGAAGCCGCGCAGAAATCCGGCGCGATGATGCTGTTCGGCGAAAAATACGGCGATGAAGTGCGCGTGCTGACCATGGGCGACTTCTCCGCCGAACTGTGCGGCGGCACCCATGTGCAACGCACCGGCGATATTGGCCTGTTCAAGATCGTGGCGGAAAGCGGCGTCGCCGCCGGCGTGCGCCGCGTAGAAGCCGTCACCGGCGAAGGCGCCATCGCCCACATCCAGGCTCAGGACGCGCTGCTGAAAGATGCGGCCGCGGCGCTGAAAGCCCAGACGCTGGACGAAGTGGCCACCAAGATCGGCAGCTTGCAGGACAACGTCAAGACCCTGGAAAAAGAGCTGGCCAAGCTCAAGGGCCAACTGGCCGCCTCCGCCGGCGACAGCCTGGCGGACAGCGCCGCCGACATCAACGGCGTCAAGGTGCTGGCGGTGGAACTGCCGGGCGCCGACAACACCGCGCTGCGCGAAACCCTGGACAAGCTGAAGGACAAGCTGGGTTCCGCCGCCATCGTGCTGGCCGCCAAGGGCGACGGCAAGGTGGCGCTGGTGGCCGGCGTCACCGCCGACCTCACCGCCAAGCTCAAGGCCGGCGAACTGGTCAACTTCGTCGCCCAGCAAGTAGGCGGCAAGGGCGGCGGCCGTCCGGACATGGCCCAGGCCGGCGGCACCCAGCCGGAGAACCTGGCGGCGGCCTTGGCCGGCGTGCAGGCCTGGGTGGCCGGCAAGTTGTAACAGTCGGTTTACGAGCTGTCGCGCGTCGCGAGGCCTCACACGGTGAGCGCCGCTTCGGAAGCGTAAACACGCGCCAGCCTGCATCCCCATCAAAAGACCGCGCATGGCGCGGTCTTTTTTTGCCCATGGCGTGGCGAAGGCCGCTTTCTTGTTTCAGATCAAGGGATAAAGAATCACGGAATACTAATATTGAGAGGCTAAATTATGGCTTCTCCTTTTGTTGTTTGCATTTCAGCCCTGCTCGCCTCTCCGATCAGGGCGTTTTTTTGCGCGCGTCCATGAAAAAAGGCGGCCAGGCCGCCCTTTTCCCTCCCTTGCCCCAAAGCGCAGACCGGCGCTCAAAACACCAGCTTGGCCCCGATCAGCCCCAGCATCAGCGCCAGGGTCGGCCGCAACCAGCGTTCCGCCAGCCGCCGCGTCAGCTTGCTGCCCAGCCAGATGCCGGGCAAGGAGCCCAGCAGCAAATTGGCCAGCAGCATCACATCGACATTGCCCAGGCCGGCATGCCCCAACCCGGCCACCAGGGTCAGCGGCACCGCGTGGGCGATCTCGGTGCCCACCAGCCGTGAAGTCGACAAGGCCGGATACAGCAGGAACAAGGCCAGGGTGCCCAAGGCGCCGGCGCCGATGGAACTGAGCGTCACCAGCGCGCCCAGAGCCACGCCGGTGGCGATGGTCAGACCAATGCGCGGCTCGGACGGCAGGCTGACCGCGCCCCCACGATTCAGCCAGCGCAGCAGCAAGGGCTTGCCCAGGATGGCGGCGGCGGTCAGCAGCAAGGCGACGCCCAGCACCAGCTTGAACAAGGTGTCCAGCATTTTCTCGGGCAGATGCAGATAAGACAGGCCGGCCAGCACCAGCAAGGCCGCCGGCACGCTGCCGGCGCTCAGCCAGCCGGCCACGCGCCAATCGACATGACCCTGGCGGTGATGCACCGCCACGCCGCCCATCTTGGTCAGCGCCGCGTACAGCAGATCGGTGCCCACCGCGGTGGCCGGGGAGATGCCGAACCACAGCAAGATGGGCGTCATCAGCGAGCCGCCGCCCACCCCGGTCAGACCGACGATGAAGCCCACCGCCAGCCCCGCGATCGCATATCCCCATTCCATAAACCCGCTCCTGCCGCCTCATTGCAATAGCAGGATGCTACGCCAGTTTCATATAACAATTTATACCGTTTTGAAACAACAATATTCAAAAAATGATTTATCTCAAAGACTTGCCTCGCGGGGTCCACCATCATGCTGCGGTAACATCGCGCCGGTAGCGTGGGCGGAGTTCGCTGCAATACCCAAGCCCGATTTGCTCCAGATCACAAGCAAACAGGACTTTACAAATCGCGAAAATAGCGTCAATGTCAAAGAGTCGGGGTTTGCCCCGACCTCACACAAGTACGTGACCGAGAGGTGCAAGGATGATGACTTCCCGTATTCCTCTGAGTGTTCGCAGAAAGCAGGCTAGAGACCAGCACGAGAGTTTTCTCTATGCGGTCGCCAAGCCTCAGTTGAGTGATGCTGAGAGGTCGCGCCAACAGAAAGTGCGCCAACGCGCGCACGACCGGGACGATGCCCGGTTCCTGGCCGACCGCTGCGACGACCTGTTCTGAACACCCGCCCGGCGGATTTCCGCCTCATGACGGCTAGCGACCCAGCCTGAAGCCAGGCCGCAGCTCGACTCGCCCGCAAGCCGCGGCGCCGTATCCCACCCGCGCCGCCGTTCCACCGTTTTGCCTCTTGAACTCAGCCCCCGCCGGCAGGCCGCCGGCTGCGCGCCATTTGCGTCGCTCCCATTCCCGCGCATAAAAAAAATCCGTTTTTTCGCCAAAACCCGCTCAAAAGTGAAACAAATGCCAGGTTTTTAAACATTTTTATACGATTTTTATCGCCTAACATGGGCTTTTATCGGGTTTTTGACGTGCGCTTGCGTACCTTCTCAGTACTGATTCGAATGGAGATTTTCATGATGGATGTCGTCTATCTGGGACTCTTCCTGCTATTTGGCGCGCTGAGCTACGGCTTCGTCGTCGGCTGCCAACAACTGGGAGACAAGAAATGAGCGTCTGGTATCTGCTCAGCGCCTTGATCGCGCTGGGCCTGCTTGGCTATCTGATCTACGCACTGCTTAAGCCGGAGAATTTTTAATCATGTTCGCCAATTTCATCGGCTCGGCCGCACCCCTGCAGCTGGGCTTGTTCCTGCTGGTGCTGCTGGCGCTGGCCTGGCCGCTGGGCGCCTATATCGCCCGCGTGATGCAGGGCGACAATGTCGGCCCCCTGCACCTGTTCGCGCCGCTGGAGCGCGGCTTTTACCGGCTGGCCGGCGTCAAGCCGGACGAAGACATGGGCTGGCGCGGCTACGCCGTCGCCTTGCTGTTGTTCAATGTGCTGGGCGCGCTGGCGCTGTATCTGTTGCAGCGCTTGCAGGGCTGGCTGCCGTTCAACCCGCAGGGCATGGGCGCGGTGGCGCCGGATTCCGCGTTCAACACCGCCATTTCCTTCATCACCAACACCAACTGGCAAGGCTATGGCGGCGAGTCCACCATGGGCTATCTGGTGCAGATGCTGGGCCTGACGGTGCAGAACTTCCTGTCCGCCGCCACCGGCGCGGCGGTGGTGCTGGCGCTGGTGCGCGGCTTCGCCCGCCACAGCTCGGCCAAGATCGGCAACTTCTGGGTGGACGTCACCCGCTTCACCCTCTATGTATTGCTGCCGCTGTCCTTCGTGTTCGCGCTGGTGTTCAGCCAGCAGGGCATGATCCAGAACCTGTCCGCCTATCAAGACGTGCAGACGGTGGAAACCACCCATTATCAGCAGGCCAAGACCGATGCCCAGGGCAATGCGGTCAACGGCGTCGACGGCAAGCCGGTGATGGTGGACGCCAGCACGCAGAAACAGACGCTGCCGATGGGACCGGTGGCCTCGCAAGAAGCGATCAAGCTGCTGGGCACCAATGGCGGCGGCTTCTTCAACGCCAACTCCGCGCATCCGTTTGAAAACCCCACCCCCTTGACCAACTTCCTGCAAAGCCTGGCCATTTTCCTGATCCCGGCCGCGCTGTGCTTCATGTTCGGCCGCATGGTGGGCGACCAGCGCCAGGGCTGGGCCATCATCGCCGCGATGACGGTGATGTTCGCCTGCGCGGTGGTGGTGGAAACCGGCGCCGAGCAGGCCGGCGTGCCGCAGCTGAGCGCAATGGGCGTGGATCAGCAGGCCAGCCATTTGCAGGCTGGCGGCAATATGGAAGGCAAGGAAGCCCGTTTCGGCATCATCGACACCTCGCTGTTCATCGCGGTGACCACCTCCGCTTCCTGCGGCGCGGTCAATGCGATGCACGATTCGCTGACCCCGATAGGCGGCCTGGTGCCCACCTTCCTGATGCAATTGGGCGAGGTGGTGTTCGGCGGCGTCGGCTCCGGTCTGTACGGCATGCTGATCTTCGCCATCCTGGCGGTGTTCATCGCCGGGCTGATGGTGGGCCGCACCCCGGAATACCTGGGCAAGAAGATAGAAACCTATGAGATGAAGATGACGGCGATCACCATTCTGGTGACCCCCATCCTGGTGCTGACGCTGACCGCCATCGCGGTGCTGGCCGCCTCCGGCAAGGCCGGCATCCTCAACCCCGGCGCCCACGGCTTCAGCGAGGTGTTGTACGCCTTCACCTCGGCCGCCAACAACAACGGCAGCGCCTTCGCCGGCCTGTCCGCCAACACGCCCTTCTACAACGTCGCCACCGCGGTGGCCATGTTCTTCGGCCGCTTCTTCATGATCGTGCCCATCCTGGCCATCGCCGGTTCCTTGGCCGCCAAGAAGCGGCTGGCCGTCACCGGCGGCACCCTGCCCACCCATGGCCCGCTGTTCGTGGTGCTGCTGATCGGCACCGTCTTGCTGGTGGGCGCGCTCAACTATGTTCCCGCGCTGGCGCTGGGCCCGGTCGTCGAGCAATTGCAGATGATCAGCGGTCGCTGAACCTTGCGGGAGGACTCATAAAATGAACGATATCAATCATTCCAAACTGCCGACCGCCCAGCCCGTTCAAGCGGGCCACAGGAGCGCGGCCAAATCCATGCTGGACCCCAGCCTGGTGAAACCGGCCATCGTCGACTCCTTCAAGAAGCTGTCGCCGCGCGCCCAGTGGCGCAACCCGGTGATGTTCGTCGTCTACATCGGCAGCATCCTGACCAGCGCGCTATGGCTGCAATCGCTGGCCGGCCAGGGCGAGGCGCCGTCCGGCTTCATCCTGGCGGTGGCGCTGTGGCTGTGGTTCACCGTGCTGTTCGCCAACTTCGCCGAGGCGCTGGCCGAGGGCCGCAGCAAGGCCCAGGCGGCCAGCTTGCGCTCGGCCAAGAAGAACGTGGTGGCCAAGAAGCTGTCCGGCCCCAAGCACGACGCCGGCAAGACCGTGATCGACGGCAGCAGCCTGCGCAAGGGCGACTATGTGCTGGTGGAAGCCGGCGATGTGATCCCGGTGGACGGCGAGGTGATCGAAGGCGTGGCCTCGGTGGATGAGTCCGCCATCACCGGCGAATCCGCGCCGGTGATCCGCGAGGCCGGCGGCGATTTCTCCTCGGTCACCGGCGGCACCCGCGTGCTGTCCGACTGGATCGTGGTGCGGATTACCGTCAATCCGGGCGAAACCTTCCTCGACCGCATGATCGCGATGGTGGAAGGCGCCAAGCGCCAAAAGACCCCGAACGAGATCGCGCTGACCATCCTGCTGGTGGCGCTGACCATCGTGTTCCTGGTGGTCACCGTCACCCTGCTGCCCTTCTCGCTGTTCAGCGTGGAAGCGGCCAAGGCCGGCTCGCCGATCACCATCACCACCCTGGTGGCCTTGCTGGTGTGCCTGATCCCCACCACCATCGGCGGCCTCTTGTCCGCCATCGGCGTGGCCGGCATGAGCCGGATGATGGGCGCCAATGTGATCGCCACTTCCGGACGCGCGGTGGAAGCCGCCGGCGACGTGGACGTGCTGCTGTTGGACAAGACCGGCACCATCACCCTGGGCAACCGTCAGGCCTCGGCCTTCATCCCGGCGCCCGGCGTCAGCGAGCAAGCGCTGGCCGACGCCGCTCAGCTGGCCTCGCTGGCCGACGAAACCCCGGAAGGCCGCAGCATCGTGGTGCTGGCCAAGAAGCAGTTCAATCTGCGCCAGCGCGAGCTGGCCAGCCATGAGGCCGTGTTCATTCCCTTCACCGCGCAAACCCGGATGAGCGGCATAGACTACGACGGCCGCCAGATCCGCAAGGGCGCCATCGACGCCATCCGTCGCCACATCGCCGAGCTGGGCGGCCAGTTCCCGGACGCGCTGGCGAAAAGCGCCGATGAAGTGGCGCGCCGCGGCTCCACCCCGCTGTTGGTGGCGGAAGGCAATCGCGCCTTGGGCGTGATCGAGCTGAAGGACATCGTCAAGGGCGGCATCAAGGAGCGTTTCGCCGAATTGCGCCAGATGGGCATCAAGACGGTGATGATCACCGGCGACAACCCGCTGACCGCCGCCGCCATCGCCGCCGAGGCCGGCGTGGACGACTACCTGGCCGAGGCGACGCCGGAAGCCAAGCTCAAGCTGATCCGTAGCCATCAGGCCGAGGGCAAGCTGGTGGCGATGACCGGCGACGGCACCAACGACGCGCCGGCGCTGGCCCAGGCCGACGTGGCGGTGGCGATGAACACCGGCACCCAGGCGGCCAAGGAGGCCGGCAATATGGTGGACCTGGATTCCAATCCCACCAAGCTGATCGAGATCGTCGAGATCGGCAAGCAGATGCTGATGACGCGCGGTTCGCTGACCACCTTCTCCATCGCCAACGACGTGGCCAAGTACTTCGCCATCATTCCGGCCGCCTTCGCCAGCACTTATCCGCAACTGAACGCGCTGAACGTGATGGGCCTGAACAGCCCGGCCTCGGCCATCATGTCGGCGGTGATCTTCAACGCCATCATCATCGTGTTCCTGATCCCGCTGGCGCTGAAGGGCGTGAAATACCACGCCAAGAGCGCAGCGGAGCTGCTGCGCGGCAATCTGCTGGTCTACGGCCTGGGCGGCCTGCTGGTGCCCTTCGCCGGCATCAAGCTGATCGACATGCTGCTGGGCGCGCTGAACCTGGCATGAGCACTGAAAGGACTATGCAAATGAAACTGTTACGCCCATTGCTGGTGGTGTTCGGCGGCCTGAGCCTGATCACCGGCCTCGCCTACCCGCTGCTGACCACCGGAGCCGCCCAGGCGCTGTTCCCGTTCCAGGCCAATGGCAGCCTGCTCCAACGCGACGGCAAGCTCGTCGGCTCGCGGCTGATAGGCCAGAACTTCACCGGGCCGCAATATTTCTGGGGCCGCCCGTCCGCCACCGGTACTATGCCGTACAATGCCGGCGGGTCCAGCGGTTCCAATCTGGGTCCCACCAACCCGGCGCAGCTGGACGCGGTGAAAGCCAATGTGGCGCGCATCCGCGCCGCTCACCCGGCGCAGAGCGGTCCGGTGCCGGTGGACCTGGTCACCGCCTCCGCCAGCGGCCTGGACCCGGAGATTTCCGCCGCCGCGGCTTTCTACCAGTTGGAGCGCGTCGCCGCCGCCCGCAAGATGGAGCCGGCTGCGCTGCGCAAGCTGGTGGAAAGCCGGGTGACCGGCGAAACCTTCGGCCTGCTTGGCGAACCGCGCGTCAATGTGCTGGAATTGAACCTGGCGCTGGATCAGGCCGCCAAGGCCTGATCGACCCGCGGCGGGGGGGGGGGGGGGGGGGGGGGCCCCCCCCCCCCCGCGGGGGCCCCCCCCCCCAAACACCCGCAACCACGTTGAAAGAATAGCGCGCAACGGGGACCCCACCGCAGCA
>NZ_JAYSGF010000074.1:0-10650 GCF_041912965.1 Chromobacterium sp.
GGTAACCCCACCTCTCGGCAAGGCCTGACTGTCAGATCAAGTCTGAACTTCTACATTTAATTGCCGTCATAATTGTTTGCTATTTTGCATTTTGCTGTCTCGTCAGTGTTGTCTGCGTAAGGTAGTCAGGCTGTATGGTCTTGACCCCCGTCCCCCTCTAAGCAACAATCCCTCCGTGCCGTTCCATCCCGGCACTGGGCCGTGAGAACCCATCGACTGCAGGCGAGGTGCTGTTTTCAGCACGTTTTCCAAACTTGCGTTGCGTCTGCCTGACCGGCAGTCGCTGGTTTTCACGCACTTCTAGCAAGAGGTTGCCCATGTCTGATTTCTCAAAACCCCGCCATTCCCACTACCGCTTCCCCTCCAGCGAAGCCAAAGACCTCCGTCTGCCCTTTGTCCGCCGCGTGCCGGACCGCACTTATCCGCATTACTGGCAGCCGGCGGAGCCCAAGGATTATTCCGAGGCTTGCGCCATTGGCCGTCAGTACGCCGCGCATCTGGCGCAGTTGTTGAAGACTAATCGCCAGCATGCGGCGCGTGGGTTGTTGTTCCGTATCACCAGCGATATGGATTTTGCCGACAAGAGTCACCGCATCGGCCTGTGCAAGGGTTTCTTCAATTATCTGGAGATGTTGCTGAACCTGGCGGTGGAGCGAGTGGATCTGGCCCAGCATGTGGAGGCGGTGCAGCAGCTTTATCTGTGTCTGGAGCAGTTGGCGCAGGCGCAAACGCAGAAGCGTTACCGCAAGCGAGGCCGGGGCGGCTAGCGCGGCGGAGTCGCCCATGAGAAACGGCCCCTAGGGGCCGTTTTTGTTTCATGTTCTAAGAACCTGTTTACGATCTGCTGCGCGTCGGCGATACGGCGTTGAAAACCGTTTCGAAATGCTCATGTACCGCTTGTACATTCCGCTTTCTCAACGGTTTTCGCCTTGTCTCGCCCTAGCTCGCGAGATCGTAAACACGTTCTAAGTGGCTTAGAACGCGAAGTGCTCGTCCTGCAACTCCATCAACGGTTTGGCGCCGGCCTTGAGCTTGGCCAGCAGGCTGTGCACTTCCGGGAACAGCTTAGCCATATAGAAGCGGCCGGTCAGGATCTTGGCCTGGTAGAAGCCGTCTTCGCCGCCGCCCAGCTTGGAATGCGCCACTTCCGCCATTTGCGCCCACAGCCAGGCGTAGCTGAGGTGGCCGATCAGGCGCAGGTAGTCGGTGGCGGCCGCGCCGGCTTCGTCGCGGTTCTGCATGCCGGCCATGCCGATTCCCATGGTCACTTCACCCACGTCCTTCAACAGCTTGGCCAGCGGGGCCACGTAGTCGGCCAGTTTGTCGTTGCCTTCATTGGCCTGGCAGAATTTGTGGATTTGCTTGGTGAACTTGCGCAGCTTCTGGCCCTGGTCCATCAGCACTTTGCGGCCCAGCAGGTCGATGGCCTGGATGCCGTTGGTGCCTTCGTAGATCTGGGAGATGCGGCAGTCGCGCACCAGTTGCTCCATGCCCCATTCACGGATGTAACCGTGGCCGCCGAACACTTGCATGCCCAGGTTGGCGGCTTCGTAGCCGTTGTCGGTCATGAAGGCCTTGGCCACCGGGGTGAGCAGGGCCACGAGGTCGGCGGCGTCCTGGCGGGCGTCGGCGTCCGGGTGTTTGTCTTCAATGTCCAGTTGCAGCGCCAACAAGCTGGTCAGCGCGCGGCCGGCCTCGGTGTAGGCTTTCTGGGTCAGCAGCATGCGGCGCACGTCCGGGTGGACGATGATGGGGTCCGCCGGTTTGTCCGGGCATTTGTCGCCGGAGAGCGAGCGCATTTGCAGGCGTTCGCGCGCATAGGCCAGCGCGCCCTGGAAGGAGGCTTCGCCTATGCCCAGGCCTTGCATGCCGCAGCCCAGGCGGGCGGCGTTCATCATGGTGAACATGCAGGACAGGCCTTTGTTGACTTCGCCAATCAAATAGCCCTTGGCGCCGTCCAGGTTGATCACCGCGGTGGCGTTGGCCTTGATGCCCATCTTGTGTTCCAGGCTGCCGCAGGCCACGGGGTTGCGGCTGCCATCTTCGTGGAACTTGGGCACGATGAACAGGGAGATGCCTTTCACGTCCTTGGGCGAGTCCGGCAGGCGGGCCAGCACCAGGTGGATGATGTTGTCGGACATATCATGTTCACCGGCGGAGATGAAAATCTTGGTGCCGGTAATGCTGTAGCTGCCGTCGCCGTTGGGTTCGGCGCGGGTTTTGAGCAGGCCCAGGTCGGTGCCGCAGTGCGGTTCGGTCAGGCACATGGTGCCGGTCCAGCTGCCGTCCACCAGTTTGGGCAGGTAGGTCGCTTTTTGCGCTTCGGTTCCGTGGGCATGAATGGCAGAATACGCGCCGTGGGACAGGCCGGGGTACATGGACCAGGCCACGTTGCTGGAGCACTGCATTTCCATGATGGGGAAGCTCAGCGCTTTGGGCATGCCCTGGCCGCCGTAGGCCGGGTCGCAGTCCAGCGCCGGGAAGCCCAGTTCACAGTATTGCTGGTAGGCTTCCTTGAAGCCGGGCGGGGTGGTGACGGATTTGGTGGAGCTGTCGTAGTGGCAGCCTTCTTCGTCGCCCTGGCGGTTCAGCGGCGCCAGTTCGCTTTCACAGAACTGGGCGGCGGCTTCCAGGTAGGAGCGGAAGATGTCCTGGGTGGCTTCTTCGTAGCTGGGCAGGGTGGGGATGATGTCCTGTACCTTGATGAGCTCGTGGAGCACGAAATCGAAATCCCGCAGCGGGGCTTGGTATGCAGGCATGGGTCTCTCCTGTTGGTTTTGCGCGGCCTGGACTTTGCGGCCCAGGTCTGTAGTGTTTGGGTTCGCCCTGCGCTTGGGCGAATAATTCAAACGCTTGTTTAAATTATCGACGAGGCTTTGACAAGCTTTTCGCGCTTTCCCCGGCGGTGAGTGTGGTTTAACGGCAACGGGCGCGGATGAGGGATTGATACATTCCAGATGACTTGGTTTAGACGCAAGGTACGCAAATGGGTTGCCTACCGGCATCATTGGTTTCAGAAGCCCGGCTTGCGCCGGCTGGCGCCGTATTTGGACCGGCCGGCGTATTGGTCGCTGAACCGGCGCAAGGTGGCGATGGGGGTGGCGGTGGGTTTGTTCGCCGGCCTGATGCCCGGCCCCACGCAAAAGGTGACGGCGGTGACGCTGGCGCTGCTGATGCGGGTGAATCTGCCGGTGGCGGTGCTGTTCACGCTGTACACTAACCCTTTGACCGTATTGCCGCTGTATTTTCTGGCTTATGCTTATGGCAAGCTTTTACTGGGCGATCCGGCTGCGGGTACAATGACGCCGCCGCCCGGTTGGGGGCAGTTGAACCTGGCGGAGTGGTGGCGCTTGACGCTGGACTGGCTGGCCGATCTGGGCTGGCCTTTGCTGGTGGGGCTGCCGGCGCTGGGGCTGACGTTCGGTGTGATCGGCTATGTGCTGACCCGGCTGCTATGGCGCTGGGCGGTGGTCAGCGCCTGGAAAAGCCGACATTGCAAAACACTTTAAGGGGCCATCGTGAATCTGCTTGAGAAGCAATTGTCGTCGGAGTTGGTGTATCAGGGTGGCTTTCTCGAGGTGCATAAGGACAAGGTGGCGCTGCCGGATGGGGCGGCGGCCACGCGCGAATACATTCTGCACCCCGGCGCGGTGGCGGTGCTGGCGCTGACGCCGGACGGCGGGCTGGTGCTGGAGCGCCAGTATCGTTATCCGGCCGGCCGCGAGTTCGTGGAGATTCCCGCCGGCAAGATAGATCCGGACGAGGAGCCGGCGGCCACCGCGAGGCGGGAGCTGCTGGAGGAAACCGGCTATGTGGCGGAGCGCTGGACCTATCTGGGCACCGCTTATCCGTGCATAGGCTATTCCAACGAGCGCATCAGCTATTACCTGGCGGAGGGGCTGAGCCAGCAGGGCCGCCGCCTGGACGAGGGCGAGTTCCTGGAGGTGCTGACGGTGCCGCTGGAAGAGGCGATGCGGATGACGCTGAGCGGGGATATCTGCGACAGCAAGTCCATCGTCGGCCTGCATTGGCTGGCCGCGCATCAGGCCGGGAGGATGGCGGGTGTCGCCGTTTGATCCCTACCGGGATCGGCGGCGCGGACGGCGCATCAGCATGGGCTGCAAGGCCCGCATCCGCTCCTTGATCAGCGGCGAAACCCATTACGGCGAGTGCGTCGATCTGTCGGTGGACGGCATGGCCTTGCGTTCGTCCTTCGTGCCGCAGTTCGGCGAGCGCCTGTCCGTCATCGTGCTGGCGCCGTCGGTGGGCGGCATGCCGGGCAAGCCCTTGGAGGCGGTGGTGGAGGTGAAGCGCTGCAATGAGGTGCAGCGCGGCCGCATCTATGAAATCGGCGTGCGCATTATTCAGCGCAAGGGCTGAGCGCCGCCGGCCGCGCGAGCGCGGCGCATGCTTTATATTTCTTTCTCTCTTTTCGCCACCTTGCGCGGTGCGAATGTTTCAATCGCCGCGCTGGAAATGGTTGATTCTCAAAGCATTTTTTTTGGGCCGATTTCCGTTTACTCCCGCTTACACGCCGCTCGTCTCCCGTTACAAAAAAAAGCTGGCGGAATTCGCCATCCATTTCAAATACTTGTATTGAATCTGGCTCGCGATCTCATATTTTGTGTGCAGGCGCTGTTTTGCCCTGCCAGCCCGTGCGTTATGCTATACCCAGAAAAAGAAGCCGGAAACAATGTGAATACTCTAATTCAGCAAGGGGAGCAGCGGATGCCGTGTGCATATCGTTTGCGCCTCTGCTACCTGCCAGGAGAGAGCCATGCACCCGGATATCTTCAGTCACTACGCTGCTCGTTACGACAAGACTCGTGAGGAGGAGTACACCATCCAGGAGTACCTGGAGCTCTGCAAGAAAGACCCCGGCGCCTACGCCACCGCCGCAGAGCGCATGCTGGCCGCCATTGGCGAGCCGGAGCTGGTGGACACTCGGCATGATTCGCGTCTGTCCCGCATTTTTTCCAACAAAGTCATCAAGGTCTATCCCGCGTTCCGTGATTTCTACGGCACCGAGGAGGTGATCGAACAGGTGGTGTCCTACTTCCGCCACGCCGCTCAAGGCCTGGAAGAGAAGAAGCAGATCCTCTATTTGCTGGGTCCGGTGGGCGGCGGTAAATCGTCCATCGCGGAAAAGCTGAAAGAGCTGATGGAGCTGGTGCCGTTCTATTGCCTGAAAGGCAGCCCGGTCAACGAGTCTCCGCTGGCGCTGTTCAACTACGACGAGGACGGCGCGCTGCTGGAAGAGGAATACGGCATTCCGCGGCGTTATCTGAAGAGCATCCCCAGCCCGTGGGCGGTGAAGCGGCTGCATGAGTTCAACGGCGACATCGGCCAGTTCCGCGTGGTCAAACGCTATCCGTCCGTGCTCAAGCAGATCGCGGTGGCCAAGACCGAGCCGGGCGACGAGAACAATCAGGATATTTCGTCGCTGGTGGGCAAGGTGGATATCCGCAAGCTGGAGAAATACGCGCAGGACGATCCGGACGCTTACAGCTACTCCGGCGGCTTGTGCCTGGCCAACCAGGGCTTGCTGGAATTCGTGGAGATGTTCAAGGCGCCGATCAAGGTGTTGCACCCCTTGCTGACGGCGACCCAGGAAGGCAACTTCAAGGGCACCGAGGGCTTTGGCGCGATTCCGTTTGAAGGCGTGATCCTGGCTCACTCCAACGAGTCCGAGTGGAAGCAGTTCCGCAACAACAAGAACAACGAGGCCTTCCTCGACCGGATCTATATCGTCAAGGTGCCGTATTGCCTGCGCGTGTCCGACGAGATCAAGATCTACGACAAGCTGATCCGCAACTCTTCGCTGGGCCGCGCGCCGTGCGCGCCGGGCACGCTGAAGATGATGTCGCAGTTCGCGGTGCTGTCGCGGCTGAAAGAGCCGGAAAACTCCAGCCTGTTCAGCAAGATGCAGGTCTACGACGGGGACAATCTGAAGGATACGGATCCCAAGGCCAAGTCCATCCAGGAATACCGCGATTACGCGGGGGTGGACGAGGGCATGAGCGGCTTGTCCACGCGCTTCGCCTACAAGATCCTGTCCAAGGTGTTCAACTTCGATCACAGCGAGGTGGCCGCCAACCCGGTGCACTTGCTGTATGTGATCGAGCAGCAGGTTGAGCGCGAGCAGTTCCCGGCGGAAACCGAGCAGAAGTATCTGACCTTCCTGAAGGAGTACCTGGCGCCCAAGTACGTGGAGTTCATCGGCAAGGAGATTCAAACCGCTTATCTGGAAAGCTACTCCGAATACGGCCAGAACATCTTCGACCGCTACGTCAGCTTCGCGGACTTCTGGATTCAGGATCAGGAGTACCGCGATCAGGACACCGGCGAGATCTTCGACCGCACCTCCTTGAACGCGGAGCTGGAGAAGATAGAGAAGCCGGCCGGGATTTCCAATCCCAAGGACTTCCGCAACGAGATCGTCAACTTCGTGCTGCGGGCGCGCGCCAACAACGGCGGCAAGAACCCCACCTGGACCAGCTACGAGAAGCTGCGCACGGTGATCGAGAAGAAAATGTTCTCCAACACCGAGGAGCTGCTGCCGGTGATCTCCTTCAACGCCAAGGCCAGCGCCGAGGACGCGAAGAAGCACGAGGACTTCGTCAACCGCATGGTGGAAAAAGGCTACACCGCCAAGCAGGTGCGCCTGTTGTGCGAATGGTATCTGCGAGTGCGCAAGTCCTCGTAAGCCATCGCGGGTCCGGCGTCGCCAGGGCGGCGCCGGAGATCGACGCGCGGCCGCTGGCGCCGGCCGCGCGGAGAATAACAACAGCTGTCAGGCGCGGCCGCCAGCGGGCGGCGGCGCCGGCACAGGCAAAGCGAGGTGCTTATGTCCCACATCATCGATCGGCGCCTCAACGGCAAGAACAAGTCCGCGGTTAACCGCGAACGGTTCCTGCGCCGTTTCAAGGCTCAAATCAAGGAGGCCGTCGCCAAGGCGGTCAAGGGGCGCAGCATTACCGATATCGAGAGCGGGGAGAAGGTCTCGATCCCGGTAAAGGATATCTCCGAACCCGTGTTTCACCATGGCAAGGGCGGCATGACGGAAAACGTGCACCCGGGCAATGAGGAGTTCGTCAAGGGCGACCGCCTGCCGCGGCCGCAGGGCGGCGCGGGCGGCGGCGGCAGCAAGGCCAGCCAGGACGGCGAGGGCGAGGACGACTTTGTGTTCCAGCTGTCGCGCGAAGAGTTCATGAATGTGTTCTTCGATGATCTGGCGCTGCCCAATCTGATCAAGACCCAGCTGATGGGCATCGAGGAAATGAAGACGGTGCGCGCCGGCTACACCAATGACGGCACGCCGGCCAATATCAATATCGTGCGTTCGCTGCGCGGCGCGCTGGCGCGGCGGGTGGCGATGGCCGCGCCGACGATGGCGACGCTGGGCGACGCCGAGGAAGAACTCGATTCCCTGATGGAGGATGACGAGGACAACACCTCGGAAATCCGCGAAAAACGGCAAAGCATCCACCGGCTGCGCGAGCGCATCGCCAGCATTCCGTGGATAGACCCGTTCGACCTGCGTTACAACAACCGGGTCAAGCAGCCCAAGCCCACCAGCCAGGCGGTGATGTTCTGCATCATGGATGTGTCCGGCTCCATGGACGAGCAGAAGAAGGACATGGCCAAACGCTTCTTCATCCTGTTGTACCTGTTCCTGCAGCGCAATTACGAGAAGATCGAGGTGGTGTTCATCCGCCACCATACCAGTGCGGTGGAGGTGAGCGAGGAGGATTTCTTCCACTCGCGCGAATCCGGCGGCACCGTGGTGTCCTCGGCGCTCAACCTGATGGCGGAGATCGTCAAGAAACGCTACGCCGGCAGCGAATGGAATATCTACGCCGCCCAGGCGTCCGACGGCGATAACTGGGACAGCGATTCCGCCAACTGCGGCCGCATCATGGAGGAGGATTTGCTGCCTTACTGCCAGTACTTCGCCTACATCGAAATCACCGAGGGAGAGCCGCAAAACCTCTGGTATGAGTATCTGAAGGTGCAGGAACGCAACCGCCAGTTCGCGATGCAGAAAATTCGTTCGGCTTCCGACATCTACCCGGTCTTCCGGGAACTGTTCAAGCGCCAGCCGGCCAATGGCCGCGCCGCCACCGCCTGAGAACGTGTTTACAATCTTGCGAGCCAAGGCGAGACCAGGCGAAAACGGCTGAGAAAGCGGAATGTACAAGTGGTACATGAGCATTTCGAAGACGTTTTCAACGCTGTATCGCCGACGCGCAGCAGATCGTAAACAGGTTCTGAGCGGTCTTGCCAAGGGGGGAGCAACATGACACCGATTTCTACCGGGTCCGAATGGACCTTCGACCTGGTCGACGAGTACGACCGGCAGATACGCACCATCGCGGTGGATGAATTCAAGCTGGATGTCTATCCCAATCAGCTGGAAGTCATTACCGCCGAGCAGATGATGGACGCCTACGCCTCGGTGGGCATGCCGGTCAACTACCATCACTGGAGCTACGGCAAGCATTTCGTCGCCACCGAGAAAAGCTATAAGCGCGGCCAGATGGGCCTGGCTTATGAGATCGTGATCAACTCCAATCCCTGCATCGCCTATCTGATGGAAGAAAACTCCATGACGATGCAGGCGCTGGTGATCGCCCACGCCGCTTACGGCCACAACAGCTTCTTCAAGGGCAATTACCTGTTCCGCGCCTGGACCGACGCCTCGGCCATCATCGACTATCTGGTGTTCGCCAAAAGCTATATCACCAAGTGCGAGGAGCGCTACGGCATAGACGCGGTGGAGGATTTGCTGGACAGCTGTCACGCGCTGATGAATTACGGCGTGGACCGCTACAAGCGGCCGCAAAAGCTGTCGCTGGCCAAGGAGCAGGCGCGCCAGGAAGAGCGCGAGCAATACCTGCAGACCCAGGTCAACGATTTGTGGCGCACCATTCCCAAGCGCGACAAGGACGGCAGCGACAAGTCGCCGCCGCGCTTTCCGCCGGAGCCGCAGGAAAACCTGCTCTACTTCATCGAGAAATCCGCGCCGCTGCTGGAGCCTTGGCAGCGCGAGGTGGTGCGCATCGTGCGCAAGGTGGCGCAGTATTTCTACCCGCAGCGCCAGACCCAGGTGATGAACGAGGGCTGGGCCACGTTCTGGCACTACACCATCCTCAATCGCCTGTACGACAAGGGCATGGTCACCGACGGCTTCATGATGGAGTTTTTGCAGAGCCACACCAATGTGGTGTATCAGCCGCCGGTGACGGCGCGTTGGTACAACGGCATCAACCCGTACGCGCTGGGTTTCTCCATGTATCAGGACATCAAGCGCATCTGCGAAGCGCCCACCGACGAGGACCGCGCCTGGTTCCCGGACCTGGCCGGCACGCCGTGGCGCGAGTCGCTGGAGTTCGCGATGAAGAACTTCAAGGACGAGAGCTTCATCTCGCAGTATCTGTCGCCCAAGTTGATTCGCGATTTCCGTCTGTTCTCCATCCGCGACGACGATCACGACGACAAGCTGGAGGTGTCCGCCATCCACGACGACATCGGCTACCGCGACATCCGCGGCAAGCTGGCCGAGCAGTACAACCTGGGGTCGCGCGAGCCCAATATCCAGGTGTGGTCGGTCAATGTGCGCGGCGACCGCAGCCTGGTGCTGCGCCACACCATGCACAACCGCCGTCCGCTGGACGACAACAGCGCCAACGAGGTGCTCAAGCATGTGTGCCGGCTGTGGGGCTTCGATGTGCGGCTGGAGAGCGTGGACGGCAATGGCGACGTCAAGCAAAGTTACGAGATGAAATCCAATCTGGAAGCGGTGCGCATCTAGCCGCCGCGGCCGTGCTATAGTCGCAAGCCCGGGCCCGCTGCCAAGCCGGCCCGGGTTTTTCATGCCGCCGGCCATTGCAACTTTCCCGGCCGGCCGGGTTCGAAACGATATTTCGCGCGCCAGCGCCGCCAGGGGAGACATCATGGACCAGCATTGCGATCATCAGCCGGCGGAACGCCTGCCCCGCGTGGGCGTGGCGCCGCTGCGGCCATTCGATCAGCCGGCTTTCGAGCAGGCGGTCACCGATTTGCTGCGCGCCTGCGGCTTCGAGCCGGCGGGGGATCCGCACCTGGGCAAGACCGCGGAGCGGGTCAGCGCTTTATGGCGCAACCGCCTGCTGGACGGTTACGCCGCCGATCCGCGCGAGGTGTTGGGTTGTGGCTTCGAGGACAGCTCCAGCGAGATGGTGATCATCAGCAATATCTCCATCCACAGCCTGTGTCCGCATCATCTGGTGCCGTTCGAGGGCATCGCCCATGTCGCCTATGTGCCGGGCGGCCGCCTGCACGGCTTCGGCCGCATCGCGCGGCTGATAGACGTGATTTCGCACCGGCTGACCTATCAGGAATGGATTTGCCAGGAGGTGGCGGACGCGCTGGTGCAGTACGGCATGGCCAAGGGCGCGGCCTGTGTGATTCAGGCCAAGCAGATGTGCTTGCAGCTGGGTGAAAACCGGCGCGGCGCGGAAGCGGTGATCACCCAGGGCTTCGCCGGCGCCATCAGCGAGGCGGACCGCAGCCGTTTCCTCAGCGAGTGCAAGCAGGCCACGCATCGCTGAGCGTGCTTAGAACCTGTTCAAAGTCTGCTGCGCTTCGGCGATACGGCGTTGAAACCAA
>NZ_JAYSGF010000075.1:0-10624 GCF_041912965.1 Chromobacterium sp.
GCGCGCACTTCCTGCATATTGGATTTCACCTTTTCCAGCAGCGCGTCGTTGGGGGCGATCACCACCACCGGCATGTCCTCGTCCACCAGCGCCAGCGGGCCGTGCTTGAGCTCGCCGGCCGGGTAGGCTTCGGCGTGGATGTAGGAGATTTCCTTCAGCTTGAGCGCGCCTTCCAGCGCGATGGGGAAATGCAGGCCGCGGCCCAGGAACAGCGCATTGTCCTTGGCGGCGAACTTGTCGGCCCAGGCCTTGATCTGCGGCTCCAGGTTCAGCGCGTGCTGCACGCTGCCCGGCAGGTGGCGCAGTTCGTCCAGGAAGCGCGCCTCGTCGGCTACGCTGACCTTGCCGCGTACCTTGCCCAGCGTCACCGCCAGCGCGAACAAGCCCACCAATTGGGTGGTGAAGGCCTTGGTGGAGGCCACGCCGATTTCGGCGCCGGCGCGGGTGAAGAACACCAGTTCGCTGGCGCGCGGGATCGCGGATTCGCGCACATTGCAGATAGACAGCGCGTAGCGGTGGCCCAGTTCCTTGGCGTATTTCAGCGCTTCCATGGTGTCCAGCGTCTCGCCGGATTGGGAGATGGTGGTCACCAGGTAGTTGGGGTTGGCCCAGGCGTCGCGGTAGCGGTATTCGCTGGCGATTTCCACGTCGCACTGCACGCCGGCGATGGTCTCGATCCAGTATTTGGCGGTCAGGCCGGCGTAGTAGCTGGTGCCGCAGGCCAGGATCTTGACGCCTTCCAGCTGCGGCAGCACTTCGCCGGCGCGCTCGCCGAACAGCTCGGGATTGAAGCCGTAGTCCTGCACCGCGTCTATGGTGTCGGACAGCGCCTTGGGCTGTTCGTGGATTTCCTTCTGCATGAAGTGGCTGTACGGGCCCAGTTCCAGCGAGGCCAGCGATACGTCGGACACGTGCACCGGGCGCTGCGCCGGCTGGTCGTCCTTGTCCAGCAGTTCCACGCCGTCGCGGGTCAGCCGGCCGATGTCGCCCTCTTCCAGGAAGATCACGCGGCGGGTGGCGGACACGATGGCGGAGACGTCGGAGGCGATGAAGTTTTCGCCGTCGCCCAGGCCCACCAGCAGCGGGCAGCCCATGCGCGCGCACACCAGTTCGTCCGGGCGGTCCACCGCGATCACGCCGATGGCGTAAGCGCCGGTCAGCTCGCGGCTGGCGCGCTTGACCGCGTCGAACAGGCTGGCGCCGGCCTGGTAGTAGTGATGCACCAGGTGGGCGATGACTTCGGTGTCGGTCTGGGATTCGAAGGCGTAGCCCAGGCTTTTCAGGCGCTCGCGCTGCTCTTCGTGGTTTTCGATGATGCCGTTGTGCACCACGGCGATCTTGCCGAAGGATACGTGCGGGTGGGCATTGGGTTCGGTGACGCCGCCATGGGTGGCCCAGCGGGTGTGGCCGATGCCCACTTGCCCTTGCAGGCTTTCTTCCGCCGCGGCGTTTTCCATCTCCGCGACGCGGCCGACGCGGCGCACGCGACGAATGGCGTCGCCGGCCAAGACCGCCACGCCGGCGGAGTCATAGCCGCGATATTCCAGCCGCTTCAGGCCGTCCACCAACACCGGAACCACATTACGCGCCGCGATGGCGCCGACAATGCCGCACATTACTTTCTCCTTGGACTATCAGTGGGCGAGGACGCGCAGATCAGCGCAATGCCCTTCGCCTGAATTTGGGTTCTGGCCTCCGCCGACAAGGCGTCGTCGGTCACCAGGGTATGGATGCGCTCCCACGGCAATTCCAGATTGGGGATGCGCCGGCCTATCTTTTCCGATTCCACCATCACGATGACTTCGCGCGCCACTTCGGCCATCACCCGCGACAAGCCCACCAGTTCGTTGAAGGTGGTGGTGCCGCGTTCAAGGTCGATGCCGTCGGCGCCGATGAACAGCTGATCAAAATCATAGGAACGCAGCACCTGCTCCGCCACCTGGCCCTGGAAGGATTCGGAATGCGGGTCCCAGGTGCCGCCGGTCATCAGCAGCGTGGGTTCGTTCTCCAGCTCGCGCAGCGCGCCGGCCACGTTCAGGGAGTTGGTCATCACCACCAGGCCGCGCTTATTGCCCAGCAGCGGGATCATCGCGCTGGTGGTGGTGCCGCTGTCTATGATCACGCGGTTGTGGTCGCGGATGCGCTCGGCGGCGGCGCGGGCGATGGCTATCTTTCGTTTTGAAACCTGTTCCGCGTCTTCCTCAACCACCATCTCCGACGGCAAGGACACCGCGCCGCCGTAGCGGCGCAGCAGCAGGCCGCCGGTTTCCAGCAGGGCCAGGTCTTTGCGTATGGTCACTTCGGAGGTGGAGAAACGCTTGGTCAGCTCGTCCACGCTGACCTCGCCGCGTTCCTGCACCAGGGCGGCGATGGCGTGACGGCGTTGCTGAGTGTTTCGCTTGGTCATTTTATGTTTCGTTTCGAAAGTTTTGCGATGATAGCAGCGCAATTTCTAGCACGCAAGCGGCCCCATCAGGCCCAGCCGCCGCATCCGCGACACCAGCGTGCTGCGCGCCAATCCCAGTTGCCGCGCGGCGGCGGACACATTGCCCTGATGCGCGGCCAGCGCGGCCTGGACCTGCTCGGCTTCGCGCGCGCGCAGCTGGCCGCGCAGGCCGCCGTCGGCGCGCGGCGTGACGTCCGGCACGCCCGCGTGCAGCGCGATCCGTTCCAGCCGCGCGCCGCCGTCGTGCAGCAGCAGGCTGCGGCGCAGGATGTTTTCCAGTTCGCGCACATTGCCGCGCCAGTCGTGCGCCAGCAGCGCCGCTTCGGCTTCCGGCGCCAGCTGCGTCACCACGGGCTTGAGCTCCGGGGCGTGGCGGGCCAATAGTTCGCGGGCCAGCAAGGGCACGTCGCCGCGCCGGTCGCGCAGCGCCGGGATATGCACATAGCCGACGTTGAGCCGGTAGTACAGGTCTTCGCGCAAACGTCCCTGCGCCACCGCCGCCTGCGGTTCCTGGTTCAACGCCGCGATCAGCCGCACATTGGCCAGCAGCGATTGATGGCTGCCCAGCGGCTGGTAGCTGCCGTCCTGCAGCACGCGCAGCAGCTTGCCCTGCAGCTGAATCGGCATGGAGTTGAGTTCGTCCAGGAATAGCGTGCCGCCGTCGGCCTGGCTCAGCAGGCCCTTGCGGTTTTCCGCGCCGGTGAACGCGCCGCGGACGGTGCCGAACAGCGTGCTTTCCAGCAGGGTGTCGGGGATGGCCGCGCAGTTGATGGTGAACAGCGGCCGGCTGCCGCGCGGGCTCAGCGCGTGCGCGCGCCGGGCAAACAGCTCCTTGCCGGTGCCGGTCTCGCCATAGATCAATATCGGCAGCTCGCTGGCGGCGAAGACGTCCAGCCAGGCGATTTGCTGGCGCATCTGCGGATCGGCGGTGGCGATGCGGGGCACGTCGGCATCCTTGCCGCGCTGGTTGGGCATGTGGCGCAGTTGGCGGCCGATCTCGATCGCGCCCAGCCGTTCGCCGCCACGGCCCGTCAGCGGCACGGCGGTGTGCAGATAGGGAATGGCCTGGCCGTCCGGGCCGATATAGGACTGGCAGACATCGGTGAAGCGCGCGCCGCGCTCCAGGCATTGCAGCAGGGTGCTGTCCTCCCGCGTCAGCCAGGGGTTCTGTTCCAGCACATGCTTGCCAATGACTTCGTCGGCGTCCACGCCGTCCATGCGGGCGCTGGCCGAGTTGTAGTAGACGAAGCGGCCGTCGGCGTCGACCACGGTGGCCGGCCGGTCCAGCGTATCCAGCACCGGCCGCAGGCAGGCCACCAGCCAATCCAGTTCTTCGTTCACGCCCATCCTCCTTTCGCGCCTCTCGCCCAGCGCTCCGCCCGAGCGGATTCGCCGTTGCCATTGACCAATATTCGCCATATTGCGCCAGCTTCCACACCATGTCTCGCCAGTTTGGTCACCAAAAATCGTCAATTAACCAAACTGCCTGCCGCTCACCCTGGCCGCCAACGCAAAAACCCCGCGCCTTCACACCGCTGTGGCCGATTTCGGCGCGCCGGCGGCACACAAGCTTGACCGTGGTCAAACAAAAGCGGCGGCCGAAGCGCCGCGGCTGGCACGCTAGTTGCAATTAAGCAGGCGATATCCCCAACCAAGCATCAGGAGATCGCAATGTTCAAGCACATCATCGCCCGCACCCCTTGCCGCGGATTGGTCAATGGCATTTCCTCCAGCAATCTGGGCAAGCCCGACTACGCCAAGGCGCTGGAACAGCACAATGCCTATATCCGCGCGCTGCAGACTTGCGGCGTGGACATCACCATCCTGCCGCCGGCCGAGGACTTTCCGGATTCGGTGTTCGTGGAAGATCCGGCGCTGTGCACGCCGCATTGCGCCATCGTCACCCGGCCGGGCGCGGACAGCCGCCGCGGCGAAGCCAGCTTGATGGAGCCGGTGCTGCGCCGCTTCTATCAGCAGGTGGAATCCATCCAGGCGCCAGGCACGCTGGATGCCGGCGATGTGATGATGGTGGGCAGCCATTTCTATATCGGCGAATCGGCCCGCACCAATGCGGAGGGCGCGCGCCAGTTGATCGCCATCCTGGAGAAGCACGGCATGAGCGGATCGGTGGTGCGGCTGGAGAAGGTGCTACACCTGAAAACCGGCCTCGCCTATCTGGAAAACAATAATCTGCTGGCGGCCGGCGAATTCATCACCAAGCCGGAGTTCCAGAAGTTCAACATCATCGCCATCCCGGAAGAGGAGTCCTATGCCGCCAACTGCATCTGGGTGAACGGCAAGGTCATCATGCCCTCCGGCTACCCGCACACTCGCGACCGCATCGCCGCGCTGGGCTATACGGTGATCGAAGTGGACACTTCCGAATACCGCAAGGTGGATGGCGGCGTCAGCTGCATGTCGCTGCGCTTCTAAGAACCTGTTTACGATCTCGCGAGCTAGGGCGAGACAAGACGGAAACGAGCGAAAAAGCGGAATGTACACCTGGTACATGAGCACTGAGATCGGTTTCAACGCCGTATCGCCGACGCGTGGCAGATCGTAAACACCTTCTAAAGCCGCCGAGCGCATGAAACCCGGGGCGCGCCGAGCGCGCCCCGCATCTGGGGGAGAACAGAAATGACTCAAGCCGCGGATAAAAAGCTGGGGGTGGTGCCGCTCACCGCGCTGGTGGTGGGCGCCATCGTCGGCAGCGGCATTTTCAGCTTGCCGCAAAACATGGCGGAAGGCGCAGGCGCCGGCGCCATCCTGATCGCCTGGGCGATCACCTTCATCGGCATGCTGGCGCTGACGCGCATTTTCCAATGGCTGTCCATCAACCGCCCCGATATCGGCGACGGGGTCTACGGCTATGCCCGCAACGGCTTTGGCGATTACTTGGGCTTCAACGCCGCCTGGGGCTATTGGATATCGGTGTGGGTGGGCAATGTCGGTTATCTGGTGGTGATGTTCAGCGCGCTGGGCTCCTTTCAGGCGCTGGGTTTCTTCGGCGACGGCAGTTCCCTGCCGGCGCTGCTGTGCGGCCTGTTGCTGCTGTGGACGCTGCACGGCTTCGTGCTGCGCGGCGTGCAGTCGGCCAGCTTGCTGAATCTGATCGTCACCATCGCCAAAATCGTGCCCATAGGCCTGTTCGTGCTGTGCGTGGCGCTGGCGTTCAAGGTTCAGACTTTCCGCCTGGACTTCTGGGGCGGCGCTTCCTTGGGCGGCGTGGGACAACAGGTGAAGAACACCATGCTGTACACGGTATGGGTGTTCCTGGGCATAGAATGCGCAACGGTCTACGCCAGCCGCGCCAAGGATATGCGCACGGTCAGCCTGGCCACGGTGCTGGGCTTCGGCATCACCATGCTGTTGCTGGTTTGCGTGTCGGTGCTGTCGCTGGGAGTCTTGCCGCAGGCGGAACTGGCGGCGATGAAGAACCCGTCGATGGCGGCGGTGCTGGAGCACGCCGTGGGCCCGTGGGGCGGCGCGCTGATCAATATCGGGCTGATCCTGTCGGTGGCCGGCGCCTTGCTGGCCTGGACGCTGATTTCGTCCGAGATGCTCTACCTGGCCGCCCGCGGCGATCAGCACACCGCGCCCGCCTGTTTCGGCAAGCTCAACGCCAAGGGTGCGCCCGCCAACGCGCTGTGGCTGACCAATGGGCTGATCTCGCTGTTCCTGATCATCAATCACCTGAACAACGCCGGCTACAATCTGCTGATCCAGCTGGCGTCCGCGATGGCGCTGATACCCTATCTGCTGTGCGCGGCGTTCAGCCTCAAGCTGGCGTGGTCGGCGCCGGCGAGAACCGCCCGCCTGCTGAGCCTGACGCTGCTGGGCACCCTCTACGGCGCCTGGCTGATCTACGCCGGGGGGATGAAGTTCCTGCTGCTGTCGATGATTCTTTACGCGCTGGGCCTGCCGTTTTACCTGCGCGCGCGGCGCGAGCGCGGGCTGCCGGCGTTTTCCTGCCGGCTGGACAGCGTCCTCGCCGCCGGCGTGGCCGCGCTGGGCGCGCTGGCCATCTGGTCGCTGGCGGCGGGATAGCGGCCGGGCTATTCAGCCGGCCGCCACAACGAAGGCTGAGCGGTTCAGCCCTTCTTCTGCGGACGCTTCCAGCCCGGCACCGTGACCTGGCGCGCGCGCGCCACCGTCAGTTCGCCGGCCGGCGCGGTTCGGCTGATCACGGAACCGGCGCCTATGGTGCTGTAGGATTCCAGCGTCACCGGCGCCACCATCAGGGTGCCGGAGCCAACGAAGACATGATCGCCGATCACGGTCTTGAATTTGTTGACGCCATCGTAGTTGCAAGTCACCGAGCCGGCGCCCACATTCACCTTGCCGCCGATCTCGGCGTCGCCGATATAGCTCAGGTGGTTGACCTTGGAGCCCTCGCCTATCGTGCTCTTCTTCACTTCGACGAAGTTGCCGATATGCACATGGCCGGCCAGTTGCGCACCGGGACGCAGCCGCGCGTAAGGCCCGATCCGGCATCCCTCGCCCACCACCGCGTCTTCCAGATGCGAGAACGGCGCGATCTTGGTACCGGCGGCCACTTTGACGTTCTTCAACACGCAATGCGCGCCGATTTCCACCTGCTCGCCCAGTTCCACCGTGCCTTCGAACACGCAGCCCACGTCTATGCTCACGTCCATGCCGTGGCTGAGTTCGCCGCGGATGTCGATGCGCGCCGGGTCCGCCAGCGTGACGCCGGCCTCCAGCAAGGCTTGCGCCTGATTGCGCTGCAAGATGCGCTCCAGCTCGGCCAGCTGCACCTTGTTGTTGACGCCGGCCGCTTCCCAGCTGGCGTCCACGCTGGCGCTGTCCACGCTCACGCCGTCCGCCACCGCCAGGGCCAGCACATCGGTCAGATAGTATTCGCCCTGGGCGTTGCCGTTGTTGAGCGCGGCGAGCCAGCCGGCCAGCCGCGCATTGGGCAGGGCCATCATGCCGGTATTGATTTCGCGGATCGCCAGTTGCTCCGGCGTGCAGTCCTTGTGCTCGACGATGGCCTGGAGCTTGCCGTCCGCGCCGCGCACCATGCGGCCATAGCCGCTGGCGTCGTCCAGCACGTCGGTCAGCACCGCCATGCCGGCGCCGGCGGCGTCGGACAAGCGATGCAGCGTGTCCGCCTTGGTCAGCGGCACATCGCCGTACAGCACCATGGTCTTGCCGTCCCGCGGCAGGTGCGGCAAGGCCATCTTCAGCGCGTGGCCGGTGCCCAGTTGCTCGGCCTGTTCCGCCCAGATCAGGTCCGCGTCCGGGATGGCGGCCCGCACTTGCTCGCCGCCGTGGCCGTACACCACGATCAGCCGCGCCGGCTTCAAGGCGCGCGCGGTGCGGATCACCCGCGCCAGCATCGGCTCGCCGCCTATGGGGTGCAATACCTTGGGTTTGGAGGAGTACATGCGCTTGCCCTTGCCGGCAGCGAGAATGACGATGCTGAGACTATCCATGGTTTTTTCACGACTCGAAAAACGGAAAAAGGCTGCCACTTGCGTGGCAGCCTACTATACACGATTACATCTCTTATCAGTGGGCGCGCTTCTTGAGGAAATCCAGCGCCTTCAACTCCGCGATGGCCACTGCCAGAGCAGCGTGCGCCTTCGCGGTGGAGAGGTCGTCGGTGGCGCGCTTGAGGGAATCCTCCGCAGCGCGTTTTGCCTCATTGGCGCGGGCCTCGTCGAGATCCTCGCCGCGAATCGCCGTATCGGCCAGCACGGTGATCAGGCTGGGCTGCACTTCCATCATGCCGCCAGACACTGCCACCAGAACTTCTTCGCTGCTGCCCGGCACTTTCAGACGCAGCACGCCGGGCTTGATACGGGTCAGGAGCGGCACGTGTTGGGGATACACACCGATCTCGCCTTCGGTAGCCGGCGCAACCACGAACTCAGCTTCGCCGGAGAAGATCATTTGCTCGGTGCTGACCACTTCCACACGCATCTTGGACATCAGCCCTCTCCTTAGTTAAGGGTCTTGGCTTTCTCGGCAGCTTCTTCGATCGAACCCACCATATAGAACGCTTGTTCCGGCAGATGGTCGTACTCGCCAGCGAGAATGGCCTTGAAACCCTTGATGGTTTCGCGCAGCGGCACGTATTTGCCCGGCGAGCCGGTAAATACTTCAGCCACGTGGAACGGCTGGGACAGGAAGCGCTGGATCTTACGGGCGCGAGCCACGACCAGTTTGTCTTCCTCGGACAGTTCGTCCATGCCCAGAATCGCGATGATGTCGCGCAGTTCCTTGTAACGCTGCAGCGTGGACTGCACGCCACGGGCTACCGTGTAGTGCTCGTCGCCTACCACCAGCGGATCCAGCTGACGCGAGGTGGAGTCAAGCGGATCCACCGCCGGGTAGATACCCAGCGAAGCGATGTCGCGCGACAGAACCACGGTGGCGTCCAAGTGGGCGAAGGTGGTCGCCGGGGACGGGTCGGTCAAGTCATCCGCAGGCACGTATACGGCCTGGATGGAGGTGATCGAGCCATCGCGGGTCGAGGTAATGCGCTCTTGCAGGCGGCCCATTTCTTCCGCCAGCGTCGGCTGATAGCCCACGGCGGACGGCATACGGCCCAGCAGAGCGGACACTTCGGTACCGGCCAGGGTGTAGCGGTAGATGTTGTCCACGAAGAACAGCACGTCGCGGCCCTTGCCGCTTTCGTCCTTCTCGTCGCGGAAGTGCTCGGCCATGGTCAGACCGGTCAGCGCCACGCGCAGACGGTTGCCCGGCGGCTCGTTCATCTGGCCGTACACCATCGCCACTTTGTCCAGTACGTTGGAGTCCTTCATCTCGTGATAGAAGTCGTTGCCTTCACGAGTGCGCTCACCAACGCCGGCAAACACGGACAAACCGGAGTGTGCCTTGGCGATGTTGTTGATCAGTTCCATCATGTTCACGGTCTTGCCCACGCCGGCGCCGCCGAACAGGCCCACTTTGCCGCCTTTGGCGAACGGGCACAGCAGGTCGATCACCTTGATGCCGGTTTCCAGCAGGTCGGTGGCGGGGGACAGTTCGTCGAACTTCGGAGCGGGCTGATGGATGGCGCGGCGAACATCGGTCGCTACCGCGCCGGCTTCGTCCACCGGGTTGCCCAAGACATCCATGATGCGGCCCAGGGTGGCGCTGCCCACCGGCACCGAGATCGGTGCGCCGGTGTTGATTACGCTCATGCCACGCTTCAGGCCGTCAGAGCTGCCCATGGCGATGGTGCGCGCTACGCCGTCGCCCAGCTGCTGCTGGACTTCGAGCGTCAGGTCGGCATCAACCAGCTTCAGGGCATCATAAACCTTTGGCATGGCGTCGCGCGGAAACTCCACGTCGATCACCGCGCCAATGATTTGTACGATTTTACCTTGGCTCATTATCGGTTCCTAAACATTAAACTTTTTCAGTCTGCGACGGCTTACACCGCTGCGGCGCCTGCCACGATTTCAGACAATTCGGTAGTGATCGCCGCCTGACGCGCCTTGTTGTACACCAGGCGCAGTTGCTTGATCGTGTTACCGGCGTTGTCCGTGGCGGATTTCATCGCCACCATGCGGGCAGCTTGCTCGGAGGCCATGTTCTCGGCCACGGCCTCGAACACTACCGACTCGATATAGCGTTTGACCAGGAACTCCATCACGGCAAGCGCGCTCGGCTCGTACAGGTAATCCCACGAGTGCGAGTGCTCCACCACCATGTGTTCCGAGGTCAGCGGCAGCAGCTGTTCAGTCGCCGGCTCCTGCTTCATCGTGTTGATGAAACGGGAGTAAACGATGTAGAGCGCGTCCAGTTCGCCTTCGGCGTACTGCTTGAACAGCACCGTAAGCGGGCCAATCAGTTTTTCCATCTTCGGCACATCGCCGAGCTGGGTTGCGCTGGCCACGACGTTGAGGCGCGCGCGCTGGCATGCGGCCAGGCCTTTCTGGCCCAGGCAGCAGACATCCACTTCGATGCCCTGGTCCTGCAGACTCTTGACTTGGGCGAAGAAGCGCTTGAGCGTGTTCACGTTCAAGCCGCCGCACAGGCCCTTGTCGGAGGTCATCAGGATGATGCCGGCGCGTTTGACTACGTCGCGGCTTTGCAACAGCGGGTGCTCAAGATCCGTGTTCGCCTGAGCGAGGTGCGCCATGACTGTGCGCACCTTCTCGGCGTAAGGACGGGCAGCGCGCATACGCTCTTGCGTTTTGCGCA
>NZ_JAYSGF010000076.1:0-10490 GCF_041912965.1 Chromobacterium sp.
CTGGAGGCGTGGCTCAAAAAACGCGCAGACGTGATGCAGTAACAATCGGCTCAAAACCCAATGGCCCGCCAAGAGCGGGCTTTTTCTTTTGGAGGCATGCATGAAAACAAGCGATGCAGGAGTCACGCTGGTGAAGAGCTCTGAGGGCCTGAAGCTGGTCGCATACAAATGCCCGGCCGGCATCTGGACGAACGGCTACGGCCACACCGGCCCAGACGTTACGCCTGGACAAGTCATCACCCAGGCCCAGGCCGACGCGCTGCTGGCGCGCGATCTGAGCCGCTTCGAAACCGGCGTCACCCGACTGGTCAAGGTGCCGCTGAACCAGAACCAGTTCGATGCGCTGGTCTGTTTCAGCTTTAACTTAGGCCTTGGTGCGCTGCAGGGTTCTACGCTGCTGCGATTGCTCAACGCGGGCGACTACGCCGGCGCGGCCGCTCAGTTCCTGCGCTGGAACAAGGCCGGCGGCAAGGAGCTGCCCGGCCTCACCCGGCGCCGCGCCGCCGAACAGGCAATGTTTCTGGGGAAATAAGATGAACTGGAGACTGATTCTTGCCGGCATTGTGCTGGTGGCCGTGGCCGCCGCAGGCTGGCATTACCGCGCTGTACTTGCCGAGCGCGACGCCGCGAGCCAGCGCGCAGCGGCTGCTGAAACGGTAGTTGTTGCGGAGAAAGCAGCACGGGCAAAGGAACAGAGCACGGCCAAGAGCGACGCATCCGCCGCGGCCGCATACCAAGAGGGATTGGAGAATGGAAAAGTTGAACTTCAAGGGGCTATTGCTCGTCTGCGCGCTCAGCTCCGGCTGCGCGACCAACTCGCCGACGGTAGCAATCTGCCCGCAGCTGCCGCCGGCGCCGGCGAACATAATGGCGAAGCAGGAGCCGAATTTTCTGAAGCGCAGCGAGCAAAACTTGCAGAGGCTCTTGAGCGATTTGGGGTTGAGCAGTACGCCATTGCCGGCGACTCCGATAACGCGGCCAAAAAGCTCGGCACCTGTCAGGTGATCCTGGCTACTGGCCGCGCCAGGGCCGAGTAAAGTCTATGCTGGAATCTGGCACTCATCGGACTCCAGCATGTGCGTCAACTTCACCCCGCCCACTCACCGCCAGTTGTTGGACGGCTTCGGCCTTGACGCCACAGGCATGGAGTGGCGCTCCGAAACCTGGCAGGACTATGCGGCGCCTATCATCACCGCCGGCGGCCTATTGTTAGCATCCTATGGCTTCGTGCCTAAGCGCCATCTGCCGGCTGGCGTTCGCTTCACAACCATGAACGCACGCGCCGAGACGATAGGGGAGAAGCCGACATATAAAGGCCCGTGGCGCCGGTGCCAGCTTTGCTTAGTGCCGATGCATGCGTTTTTCGAACCTTGTTATGAAACCGGAAATGCGGTGCGTACCCGCATCAGCTTGGCCAACGGCGAGCCGTTTGCGGTGGCCGGCATGTGGCGAGAGTGGCAGGAGCCGGACGGCGGCGTCTCGCATGCCTTCACGCAGATCACGATCAACGCCGATGATCACCCACTAATGCGGCGTATGCACAAGCCAGGCGACGAGAAGCGCTCGCTGGTGATCCTGCCGCCGGCGCAGTATCCGGCATGGCTGGCGTGCACTGAGCCGGAGCTGGCCCGGACCTTTCTGACGCTGTTCCCGGCGGAGCTGATGACCGCTTTAGATGCGCCGCTGCCGCGCAAGACGTAATCAACGCACTATCAGCAGTTCATCCAGCCGAGTGGTATAGCGCGGCGATCTCACGTCCTGCCGCATCTGCCAGCGTTGCGTCATGTCTTCCGCCGCCAGCCGTAGCGTGCCCCGGCCAAACTGGCGGGTGATGGCGTCCATCGTCCGCATCAGTCGCTCGCGTCGTGGATCTGGTGGCGCCGCAAACAGGTCAGACTGCACCACGCCGCGCGGGCCAATCTCCATCAGCACGATCCCCGCCTTGTGATACAGGTAGCCCGGCCGGTAGATGGCGCGCAGCCCGGCCAGCGCCGCGTGGGTAATCTCTATTGTGTCGTCGGATGCCCGCACAAGCGGCACGACGATGTAGGGCCGATACTGGGCGACGTCCGAAAACGGGCTTGTGTTGATGCTGACGCCCACCATGCGTGCTGTCGAGCCTTGGGCGCGCAGCTTTTCCGCCGCCCGCGCCGCGTGGTGCGAAATGGATGCGATCAGAGTGTTCAGGTCTCGCACCTTCTTGGAAAACGACCTCGATGCGATGATTTGCTGCTTGCTGGGTGTCACATCTTCAAGCGCTAGGCAACTCACGCCGTTCAGCTCCTGCACTGTCCGCTCCACCACGACCGAGAACTGCCGCTTGATGCGGCGCGGATCGGACCGCTTCAGATCCAGCGCGTTGTGGATGTTCATCGCCTGCAGCTGCTCGGACAGTCGGCGACCAATGCCCCACACATCGCCCACCTCTATCTGCGCCATCATCTGATCGGCCTCGGCCGGCGTGACGAAGTCCCATTCGAACACACCATTCCATTTCGGCTGTTTCTTGGCGATCCGATTGGCTAACTTGGCCAGGGTTTTGGTTGGACCCATGCCGACACAGGTCGGGATGCCAACGCGACTCAGCACGGCCTGACGCATCCTGTGTCCGTGTGCGTCCAGATCAGGCATGCCGGTCATATCGAGGAAGCACTCGTCAATTGAGTAAATTTCCTGCTCGGCGGCGAATTCGGACAACACCCGCATCATGCGCCGGCTCATGTCTCCGTAAAGTGCATAGTTGCTTGAGAACACGGCCACGCCATGTTTACGGCACAGGTCCGCGATCTCGAAGAAGGGGCCGAACATCTTGATGCCAGGCAGCGCCTTAGCCTCGGCGCTGGCCGCCACGACGCAACCGTCGTTGTTGCTCAGCACGACAATGGGCCGGCCGATCAGGTCCGGCCGGAATACGCGCTCACAGCTTGCGTACATGCTGTTGCCGTCAACCAGCGCGAACAGGGTCTTGGTGTTCATCGCCGGAACTTCTTCACCGCGCCGGTCACGACGCCCCAGACCTGCAGCTCCTGACCCGGGCACAGTGTGATCGGTGGATAGGCCGGGTTCTCGGCAATCAGCGCGCAACGGCCGCGCAGGTTGTGAAGCCGCTTGACGGTGAACTCGCCATCGACAATCGCGATCACGATGTCGCCATGATTCGCCGTCAGCCCCTTATCTACCACCAGCAGGTCGCCCTCCCCTATTCCAGCTCCGCTCATCGAGTCACCACGGACGCGGACAAGGAATGTGGCAGCAGGGTCTGCAATCAGGTAAGCGTCAAGACTAATGGAGTCGTCGAGGTAGTCGTCAGCTGGCGACGGGAAGCCGGCGCGCACTGGATCGCCGGCAACGGGCAGCAACAGACCGCTGGCGACAGGTCGGCTGGGAGGGTGCGAGGTCATGGGAGTGAAATTTGAATGCGTACAAATTCAAATTAGACCATGTCCGGCAGGATATCAAAATGGGTTTACTACATGCTGTATGGGAACATTAACCCAGATCACTGGATCGCCAAGAAGAGATCAAGTGTGGCACTTCATCAATCTTATTGTCCCAAAACTGTCCCATACTAACAAAATACTCAATAAAATAGCCATAGTTCGAGTCTCTCCTTTCGCACCATCCCTGGTTTTTATCTCCATGGCCACGCAAGGCCATGAATCTTCCTGAATAAAGATTCCGTCGCAAAGGTTTCTCGCGCGTGGAATCATGACATGCGTCCGCCAAAGCACTGCCGTTTTCCGCAATAGCCCGCCCCTGCCGCGCCCAAACCGTCACCGGACACTGCGATCCAAGCGTCGGCTCCATGGAAAACGCCCCCGAAGCCGTTCCGCTTCGAGGGCGTCAAGCCGGACTCCGGCTTCGCGCAAAGCTGCCGTCGAATCAGCTCGCGGCGGCCGCCTGCTTGTCCATCATGATTTTCAGAATCTGCACATCGGTCTGCACCATGCCCTGGCTGGCCAGCTTGCCAAGATTGGCGATGGATGCGTCCAACTCGCATTCGACGATGCCATCGCTGCCGGCCACGCACACCCCGTCCAAGGCCATCAGCACCGCCTTATAGGCCGAGCCGGCCGAGGTGGACACCTTCATCGCGCAGCTATTGGACGCGCCATCGCAGATCATGCCGGCCAGATCGCCTATCATGCTCGAGATGGCCATGCCGGCCACCGCGTAGCCGCCGCCCAATAGATGGGCCATGCCCGCCGCCGCGCCCATGGATGCGGTGGTGACCGCGCACAGCGCGGACAGCTTGGGCAAGCGGGCGTGGATGTAGATCGCCATCAGGTGCGACAGCATCAGCGCCCGCGTCAGCGTTTCCCGGTCCGCGCCGACATGCTCGGCCACCACCACCACCGGCATGGTGGCGGCAATGCCCTGGTTGCCGGAACCGGAATTGCTCATCGCCGGCAGGGTGGCGCCGCCCATGCGGGCATCGGACGCCGCCGTGGTGCGAGTGAGAATCCGGGTCAGCAGGTTGTCCGACAGCAAACCCGCCCGCACCTGCTTCTGCAGCGTCGCGCCGATGTGCAGACCGTACTGGCCATCCATGCCTACCCGCGACAAGGCCTCGTTCAAGGTGGCCGCCTCGTGGATGAAGTCCATCATATCCAGCGGTGCCTGGGTGGCGAAGTCATAAATGTCCCGCGCTTTTGCGTCGGAAAAATCGTAGGCGACGCCGGCCTGGCCCGTGCTTTCCGGCTGAGCGCGGAACAGCGCCTCGCCATTGTGCTCGATCAGCACCACATGGGTGTGCGAGTCGGCGATGCAGACGCGGGCCTCCTCGCCGCCGGCGAACACCCGGGCTTCCGAGTACAGGATATTGGGCACCTCGGCGATGCTCAGCTGTACCCGGTGTTCGGCGAGCATGCGCTTGGCGGCGTCCACCACCTCCGCGCGCAAACCCTTGAGCACTTCCAGCTTGCCGTCAGGATCGCCGCCCAGCGCGCCCACCGCGGCGGCGATCTGCAGGCCGACGGTGCCGGTGCCTGGCACGGTCACGCCCATGCCGTTCTTCATCAGATTGGGCGATACCCGCGCCTCGATGCGCTCAGGCGCGCGGCCCAGCGTCTTGGCGGCGATGGCACAGGCCAGCGCCAGTGAAATCGGCTCGGTGCAGCCCAGCGCCGGCGCGACTTCAGCGCGTGCCGCCGTGACGAAGCGCGGCCATAAATCGGTGTTGAGAGTCGATGCAGTCATGGTTGTTACACTTTCAAATCAAGTCAATGCCTTGCCGCTGCCCGCCAGGCGCGCAGCGGCTGAAATCAGGAGAAGGCCAGGAAAGGCGACACGCACAGCAGCAGGCCGGTGGCGATGATGATCTTGAGCGCGCCGCCCTTGTATTTGTGCAGGAAAGGCACCTGGTAAACCAGGTAGGCCGGAATCAAGCAGCCCACCAGGCCGAAGACCGGGCTGCAGATCGAGGTGAAGCTCAGCACCGGCGCGTTCAACACGATGGCACCCCAGGACAGCAGCACGGTGAACACCATGATGCCCTTGGCCACCCATTCGGGACGGATGCGCTCCTCCGGCATCACCCGGCGCAGCAGATTCATCGCCAGGCCCTGGCAGGCCTCGCGAAAGCCCAGATAGACGCCGAAATAGGCGGTCATCACCGCAAAAATGTTCAGGATCAGGCTGAACAGCTTGACCATGTCGCCCGGCATGCTGCTGGCCACCATGGCCAGGGCCGAGATGTTTTCATGCGAGGCCTTCACCGCCTGCTCATGCCCCATCGCCAGGGTAAAGGACACCGCATAGAAAAACACCGTGACGAAGAGGATGCCGAAGGCGATGTTCATCGCCCGCATCGCCTTGTACTGCGCCACCTTGCGCGACTTTTCCCGCGCGCGATAGGAAATCACCATCGGGCTCAGGCTCTGGATGAACAGAATGGAGGTCAGCGTGAACGGCAACATGATGATGGCGTCCTTGATCAGGCTGCCCACGGACGGGAAGGCGCCGACATTGACCATATTCCATTCCGACACCATGGCCAGGCCCAGCACCGCCACCACGCCCAGCTTGGTCAGCACCATGCCGGTGGAAATCTTGAACAACAGCTGCTCGCCGCGAGACGCCAGCGCCACCAGCAGGCAAATCAGCCCCAGGCCGTAAAAGGGATTGGCGGACAGCAAGGTATCGGTGACGCCGAAGCTGTGCAGGAAGGAGGCGCTGTCATTGGTGATGGCCGTCGAATACACGAATACCCAGATCACCAGCATGATGAAGTAGAGCGCGCCCAGCAAGATGCCCCAGTTCTTGCCCAAATAGCCGCTGATCACGCTGGGGTAGTCCTTGCACTCCGGCGACTCCGCCAAAGTATTGATGAACAGACGCTGGAACAGATACATCGCCGGGTAACCGATGACGGACGACAGCAGAAACACCCACAGCCCCATCAGCCCCACCTGCACCGGCAGGAAAACAATGCCGGCGCCTATCGCCATGCCTATGCTCATCACCACCCAACCGCGGTCGGTGCTATCGAAACGTATCGCCTCCCGCCATTCCGTCTCGCTCATTCCCGCGCGCTGGGCAGCGCTTGCCCTGGGCTTGACGCCCACCTGGCTGATGTCCATACTGAATGTTCCTTTAGTAGTTTCATGTACTGTTTCAAGCAATCCGGCGCCAACCGGGTGCTTGGTTTTCCCGGACGCGCTGCGCCAACAGCGCGGTACGGGAGCTACGGATGCACATCAAAAGCCGTCATTCACGGCACTGTTTCAGATAGCGGTAAAGCGTGGGTTCGGAAATCTCCAGCGCCTGCGCGGCCTTGCCGACGAATCCCCGGATAGAAAACAAGCCGCGTCGATTCAACTCCCTGATCACCTCCAGTTTCTCATCGCCGGACAAACGCGCCGGGTCCATCGGGTACTGTTCCAATACGTTTTGCATGATGCCCACGCCAACATCGTCTATTCCCAGCGACAGCGTTTCCTGGTGCGGATCGAGGGACAGCTCGGCCGGCAGCAGCGCCTGCACCGCCTCCAGCGCGCGCTGGTAGCGGCTATCGTCGGAATTGACGCAGAACATCGCCTGCACGCGGCCGGCATCGTCCTTGATCACCAGCGTGGACGAGCGCAGCGACACGCCGCCCCTGGTCTTGCTGTGGTAGTTCAAGCGGTAGTTCTCGCCGCCCTTGCCGGAACACTCCCGCGCCATGCTCAAGGCGAGATCCGTGGCCGGCGCGCCCACGCTGCGGCCGGACAAATGCCCGTTGCGGATGATTTTTAGCGAGGCGCTGGGATCGGAAAGATCATGCACCGCCACTTCGCTGTCCGGCCCCAACAGGGCCGACACAAAGTCGGCGAGCACTTCGGCGTCGAGATATAGTTTCATGGCGATGACAAAAAATTTATCACGGCGAGATTCTATCCATCACATTTCCGGCATGTCATGCGCAACTGCGCGCGCATTTGACGCGCGTCAAACTCGGCAAAACCGCTAGATCCCGCCCAGGCGGCGCCCAATGAAAAAACCCGCCGAAACGGCGGGTTCAAGATTGGGCCAGGCCTTGCTGGCTATTGTTTTACAAGGGCTCCTCGGCCAATAAGCGCCTGGCGAACACATCCACCGGCGTGTCCGGGATAAAATCCAAGCGCACCCGGCTTTCCACCGCGAAACCCAGCTTGCTCAATACCCGCGCCGATCCGGCATTGTCCGGATGCACCAGGCCCACCAGCCGGTCCAGGCCATGGACGTCGCGAGCCAAGCGCAGACAGGCGCGGCCGGACTCGGTGGCCAGGCCCAGGCCCCAATACTCCGGCAGAAAGCGATAGCCCAGTTCCACCGCGTCCACCGCCGCCATGTATTTCAGGCCGCTGAAGCCTATCACCTCGCCGCTGTCCTTCCACACGCAAGCCACTCGGCCGAAACCATGCCGCTCATAGTCCGCCAACGGGCCGTCGCGCATCGCCTGCAAGGCTTGCTCGCGCGAGCCGAACGGCGTATTGCCCACATAGCGGATGGCCTCGGCCACGGTGCCGAGCCGGTAGAAGGCGTCCAGGTCATCCTCCTTGAAAGGCCGCAAAATCATGCGGCCGGTATCCACTGCTTGCATCGCTATCTCCCAGCTATTCGCAACATCATGACAATGGAAACAATCTGCCAGCAATAATCCATTTGCGCTATATTTTTTGCATCGCAACAAAAACGCCAGTCAGCCGCGCCCGGCGGATCAACTGATATACTGTCGCTTTGATTTTCCCCGCCGCAGAACCCCGCCATGAACGATCTGTTTGCCAATGAACCGAAAAAACCGCTGGCTGAAGCGCTGCGTCCCGGCCGCCTCGACGAGGTGATCGGCCAGCGGCACCTGATCGGCCCCGGCAAGCCGCTGCGGCTGGCGGTGGAAGCGCGCACCCCGCACTCGATGATTCTGTGGGGCCCTCCCGGCGTAGGCAAAACCACGCTGGCGCGCATACTCGCCGCCAGTTTCGATGCCGAGTTCATCCCGCTGTCGGCGGTGTTCTCCGGCGTCAAGGACATCCGCGAAGCGGTGGAGCGCGCTCACGCCGCGCTGCAGCGCTCCGGCCGCCACACCATTCTGTTCGTCGACGAGGTGCACCGCTTCAACAAGAGCCAGCAGGACGCCTTCCTGCCCTTCGTCGAATCCGGTCTGCTCACCTTCATCGGCGCCACGACGGAAAACCCCTCCTTCGAGGTCAACTCGGCCTTGCTGTCGCGCGCCCAGGTCTATGTGCTCAACAGCCTGGACGAGGAAGAACTGCGCCAGCTGTTCGAACGCGCCGCCGCCAATGGCGCGCTGGACGGGCTGAGCTTCGACGATGCCGCCATCGATACCCTGACCGGCTACGCCGACGGCGACGCCCGCCGTTTCCTCAACCTGTTGGAGCAGACCCGCACCGCCGCCTACGCGCGCAAGGCCGGCCAGATCGACCGCGACTTTCTGTCCGAGGTGCTGACCGTCAACGCGCGCCGCTTCGACAAGGGCGGCGACGATTTCTACGATCAGATCTCCGCGCTGCACAAATCGGTGCGCGGTTCCAATCCCGACGCGGCGCTGTATTGGCTGACGCGGATGCTGGACGGCGGCGCCGACGCGCGCTATCTGGCGCGCCGGCTGGTGCGCATGGCCTGGGAAGACATCGGCCTGGCCGATCCGCGCGCGATGCAGATCGCCAACGAGGCCGCCGCCACCTATGAGCGGCTGGGCAGCCCGGAAGGCGAACTTGCGCTGGCTCAAGCCGCGCTGTATTTGGCCGTGGCCGCCAAGAGCAATGCCGGTTACAAGGCGTATAATGAGGCCCGCGCCTTCATCAAGCAGGACAAATCCCGGCCGGTGCCGGTACACTTGCGCAATGCGCCCACTCGGCTGATGAAGGAATTGGGCTACGGCCACGAATACCGCTACGCCCATGACGAACCCCATGCCTACGCCGCCGGCGAGACCTATCTGCCGGAAGGAATCGAAGACATGCGCTGGTATCAGCCGACGCCGCGCGGACTGGAAAGCAAAATAAGGGACAAGCTGGATTTCCTGCGTCAACTCGACGACGACGCCCGGCAAGACTCCGAATAAGTGAAAGAAACAGGACCAACCTAACCATGCTCGACATCAATCTGCTTCGCAACGACATCGAAGCCGTCGCCGCCCGTCTGGCCGGCCGCGGCTATACCCTGGACACCGCCGCCTTCAATCAGCTGGAGTCCGACCGCAAATCCCTGCAAACCCGCATGCAGGAACTGCAAGCCAAGCGCAACGCCTCCTCCAAGCAGATCGGCGTGGCCAAGGGCAAGGGTGAAGACGTGTCAGCCATCCTGGCCGAAGTAGCGACGCTGGGCGATGAGCTGAAAGCCGCCGAGCAAGGTTTCGACGCGGTGCAAAAACAGCTGGACGCCTGGCTGATGTCCATCCCCAACCTGCCGCACGAATCGGTGCCGGTGGGCAAGGACGAAAACGACAATGTGGAAGTGCGCCGCGTCGGCGTGCCGCGCCAGTTCGACTTCGAAGTGAAGGATCACGTCGATGTCGGCGCGCCGCTGGGCCTGGATTTCGACACCGGCGCCAAGCTGTCCGGCGCGCGCTTCACCGTGCTCAAGGGCGATATCGCCCGCCTGCACCGCGCCATCGCCCAGTTCATGCTGAACACCCATACCGGCGATCACGGCTATGTCGAGCATTACACCCCCTACATCGTCAACGACAGCGCGCTGCTGGGCACCGGCCAACTGCCCAAGTTCGCCGAGGACATGTTCAAGGTGACCAAGGGCGGTGAAGAAGGCAATGTGGACCAGTACCTGATCTCCACCTCGGAAATCACCCTGACCAACACCGTCAGCAACAGCATCCTCAAGGCCGAGGATCTGCCGCTGAAGCTGACCGCGCATTCGCCCTGCTTCCGCTCCGAAGCCGGCAGCTATGGCCGCGACACCCGCGGCATGATTCGCCAGCACCAGTTCGACAAGGTGGAAATGGTGCGCATCGAGAAGCCGGAAGACTCCTACGCCGCGCTGGAAGAAATGGT
>NZ_JAYSGF010000077.1:0-6675 GCF_041912965.1 Chromobacterium sp.
GCCAAGTGCGCATGAGCCAGGGCTTCTTCTCCATCCAGCAGACCTGCCCGACCTGCCACGGCACCGGCAAGCAGATTTCCGATCCCTGCACCAGCTGCCACGGCGCGGGCCAGAAGAAGACCAACAAGACGCTGAACGTGAAAATCCCGCCCGGCGTGGACGAAGGCGACCGCATCCGCCTGTCCGGCGAAGGCGAGCCGGGCCAGAACGGCGGCCCGTCAGGCGATCTGTACGTGGTCACCCACATCAAGCCGCACACGGTATTCCAGCGCGACGGCATGGATCTGCATTGCGAGATGCCGATCTCCTTCTCCATCGCGGCGCTGGGCGGCGAGGTGGAAATCCCGACGCTGGACGGCATGGCCAAGGTCAAGATTTCGGCTGAAACCCAGAGCGGGCGTGTTTACCGTTTGCGCGGCAAGGGCGTGAAGGCGGTGCGCGGCACCGAGTACGGCGATCTGCATTGCCATGTGGTGGTGGAAACCCCGGTCAAGCTGACCGAGCGCCAGAAAGAGCTGCTGCGCGAATTCGACGCCATCAGCCAGGGTGATGTCGCCACCCACAATCCGCGCTCCAAGTCCTTCATGGACAAGCTGAAGGACTTCTTCGGCTAAAGCAGGACCAAGCGACGATCTCGGTCGTCGGAGCAAAAACGGCAAGCGTGCGCGCTTGCCGTTTTTTTAATTCCATAGTTTGCACTTGTGGTCAAATGTTTTTAGGTAACCTGTTGTAATGAGCGTTTTTTTAAAATGAATTATCTGGAGGGTTCCAATGTTCGGCCTTATCTTGGTGAGGCTCCGGAACTCCGCTCCGGAGCGAGAACATAAAAATTATCCGGGCCGCCCAGCGTCAGCGCGGTGAGCTTGGCTTCGCTCAAAGGAGAATGTCATGGAAGATTTGGTCAATGCCGTCAACGGCGTCATCTGGAGCCCGGCGCTGATTTACCTGTGCCTGGGCGTGGGGCTTTACCTGTCGGTGCGCACCCGGTTTCTGCAACTGCGCCACTTCAAGGAAATGCTGCGGCTGATGTTCAATACCGAGAGCACCGCCAGCGGCGTGTCCTCGTTTCAGGCGCTGGCGATGACGCTGGCCGGCCGCGTCGGCACCGGCAATATCGCCGGCGTCGCCACCGCGATCACCTTCGGCGGGCCCGGCGCCATTTTCTGGATGTGGATGGTGGCCTTCCTCGGCGCCAGCTCCGCTTTCGTTGAATCGACGCTGGGTCAGGTCTACAAGGAAAAGATCGATGGCCAGTACCGCGGCGGTCCGGCCTTCTACATCGAAAAGGGCCTGGGCCAGAAATGGTATGCCTGGCTGTTCGCCATCACCACCATCATCGCCACCGGGGTGCTGCTGCCAGGGGTGCAGGCCAATTCCATCGCCGCCTCGCTGGACAATGCCTTCGGCATCGCGCCCACCGTCACCGCGGCGGTGTTGGCCATCATCCTGGGCTTCATCATTTTCGGCGGGGTCAAGCGCATCGCGCTGTTCGCCGGCGCGGTGGTGCCGTTCATGGCGCTGGGCTACATCATCGTCGCCTGCGTGATCATCGCGCTGAATATCGAGCAACTGCCCGGCGTGATGGCGCTGGTGCTGAAAAGCGCGTTTGGCATGGACGCGGGCTTCGGCGCCATCCTGGGCCTGGCGATTCAGTGGGGGGTGAAGCGCGGCGTGTATTCGAATGAGGCAGGCCAGGGCACCGGCCCGCACGCGTCCAGCGCGGCGGCGGTGTCGCACCCGGCCAAGCAGGGCCTGGTGCAGGCCTTCTCGGTCTATATCGACACCTTGTTCGTTTGTTCCGCCACTGCCTTCATGCTGCTGATCACCGGCCAGTACAATGTGCAGGGCCCGGCGGGCCAGGCGATGTACACCGGCATCGCCGGCGTGGCGGCGGGGCCGGGCTATGTGCAGATCGCGATGGAAAGCATCATGCCGGGCTTCGGTTCCATCTTCGTCGCGCTGGCGCTGTTCTTCTTCGCCTTCACCACCATTGTCGCTTATTACTACATCGCGGAAACCAATATCGCCTACATCAACCGCAGAATGAATCAGCCGTGGCTGAGCTTCGTGCTGAAGATCGCGCTGATGGCGGCGACCGTGTATGGCACGGTCAAGACCGCGGACCTGGCCTGGGGTTTGGGCGATATTGGCGTCGGCCTGATGGCCTGGCTCAATATCATCGCCATCATCCTGCTGCAAAAGCCGGCGCTGGCCTGCCTGCGCGACTACGAGGCGCAGCAGGCGCGGGGTCTGGACCCGGTGTTCCATCCGGAAAAGCTAGGCATCGTCAATGCCGCCTACTGGGAAGGACGGCGCGCGGAAGAAAACCTGGCGGCGGAACAGGCTGCACAGGCCGTTCCCGGCAAGCCGGATCCGCGCCAGATCTGAGTTTGGCCATGCCTGGAGGCGGGCGCGCCGGCAAGATCCGGCGCCGCCCGCCGTGCCGAATACAGAACACTCTGTTTCGGCGCAGGCTGTGCGCTGCGGGCTGGCGGCAACAGGCGTACAATGGCCGGGCTAATCCTTTCAATGGAATTGTCATGATTTTTGCCAATCGCTATTTCCCCGCCACTCGCATGCGCCGCATGCGCAAAGATGAATTCTCCCGCCGCCTGATGCGTGAAAACGTGTTGACCGCCAATGACCTGATCTATCCGGTATTCGTGATGGAAGGGCAGAACCGGGTAGTGGAAGTGCCGTCCATGCCGGGCGCGCCGCGCCAGACCCTGGACAAGCTGCTCTACACCGCCGAACAGGCGTTGGAACTGGGTATTCCGATGCTGTCGCTATTCCCGGTGATAGAGTCGGGCAAGGACAATGACGCGCAAGAGGCTTACAACCCGGAGGGGTTGGTGCCAACCGTGGTGCGAGAGCTGAAGAAGCGCTTTCCGGAACTGGGCGTGATGACCGATGGCGCGCTGGACCCCTACACCATTCACGGCCAGGATGGCGTGATCGACGACAGCGGCTATGTGCTCAACGACGAGACCACTGAAATCCTGATCAAGCAAGGCCTCTGTCATGCCGAGGCCGGCGTCGACATGTTCGGCCCGTCCGACATGATGGACGGCCGCATCGGCGCGATTCGCCAGGCCTTCGAGGAAGAAGGTTATATCCACACCAAGATCCTGGCGTATTCCGCCAAGTACTCCTCCGGTTTCTACGGCCCGTTCCGCGACGCGCTGGGCTCGTCCGGCAATCTGGGCAAGGCCGACAAGAACAACTACCAGATGGATCCCGCCAATCTGGACGAAGCGATTCAGGAAGTGGCGCAGGATCTGGAAGAGGGCGCCGATGCGGTGATGATCAAGCCGGGCATGCCGTATCTGGATGTGATTCGCCGCGTCAAGGACACGTTCCGGGTGCCAACCTTCGCCTACCAGGTGTCGGGTGAATACGCGATGCTGAAGGCGGCGTTCCAGAACGGCTGGCTGAACGAGGAAAAGTGCATGCTGGAAAGCCTGATCGCGTTCAAGCGCGCGGGCGCGGACGGCATTCTGACTTACTTCGCGCTGGACGCGGCGCGCTTGCTGCGCCAGCGTTGAGCGTCGGCGCTCAAGCCATCGCGCCCCGGCTTGGACCGGGGCGTTTTGCATTGGAGCGGACATGGATTTGATGCATTCCACGCTGTTCTGGATCCTCATCGCCGCCGCGCCGGCGGTGACGGCGCTGGGCATTCTGATCCGCTTGGCCAGGCGCGAGCCGCCGCCGGATCTGCCGCCCGGTGTTAAGCCGCTGGGCTGGGACGATGAGAATCAGGACGACGACGCGCCGCCGGCGGCGGGCGGCTAGTCGAAGCGCCAGCAGGCCATGGACAGATTGCCCATGCGCCAGTCGTCGTGCAGCTTGCTGGCCGTGGCACCGGCACCGCCGGCGCCCAGCGCGATCCACAGCGGAGCGATGTGTTCGTCGCTGGGGTGGTTGTGGCGCGGATAAGGCGCTTGCTGCAGCCAGTCGGCCAGCGCCTGCTGTTCGCCATTCAGCAGCCGCTGGTCCAGCCAGTCGCGGAACGCCAGCGCCCACGGCGCCGGTGCCGAGCCTTCCGGCGCCAGCGCTCGCAGATTGTGGGTGTAGCTGCCGGAGGCGATGATCAGGACGCCCTCCTCGCGCAGCGGACGCAGCGCTTCGCCTATGCGCATCAGCTCAGCGGCCGATGCCTGATGCGGCAGCGACAGGTTGACGATGGGAATGTCGGCCTGCGGATACATCAGCATCAGCGGCGTCCAGGCGCCATGATCCAGCCCTCGCTGTTCGGTGCTCTGCGCCGGCAAGCCTGCGGCGGCGAATAATTCATGCAGGCGCGCGCAGAGCTGGGCATCGGTGCGCGCCGGGTAGCTCAGGCGATACAGGGCCTCGGGAAAGCCGTAGAAGTCGTGAATGGTTTCCGGGCGTGGATTGTGGTTGACCACCAGGCCGCGGGTTTCCCAGTGCGCGGAAACGATGACGATGGCGCGCGGACGCGGCAGTTCCGTTCCCAACTGGGCGATAAAGTGGCGGCTTGGGCTGTCTTCCAGCACCAGGGTGGGGGCGCCGTGCGAAATGAACAGCGCGGGCAGGCGATCGGTCATGGCTGAAGCTTTCATCATTCTAGGGATAGCTTCAGCTTAATGCAGCGGGATTCCATGATAAACCGCTGTTCGTTGGCTTTATTGTTTACTTATTGGAAATAGTTGCGCCTGCTTTGGCCTCATCAGCCCAGCGACGGCAGGACTAATGCAGCACTCCGAGCAGAATGAGGCAACCGGAGATGAAAATGGCGAAGCCCAAGCCGCGCCGTAGCTGGTTTTGGCTTGGCGGCGCCTGCCGTTTCAGGCGTCTCAGCTGTTGTCGATACATGGTCATCATGCTCTCCTTTATTGAATGATAATCATTACTGTTTGTATGTCAAAGAATATTGCCCTTTGCCGCGCATGCTCGCCAGCGCTTTTATTGCAGCCAGGCGAAGCCGGCGCTTAGTTCCAGCCAGAAGTCCTGCCAGTTTTCCGTTTTCATTGGGCTTGTCCTTGGATGAGGAGGTCCCAGTATCGACGGCTGCTATCTATTTGTTAAATTGATTGTTTTTTTGGTGATGTTAGCGTGGGGCTATTTTAGAACGACTGGATGCCGCGGCGGGCGGCTAGCCCGCCCGCGCAGAACGCGCGAGCGGGGCGGAGGCATCAATCCCAGGGGACTTCGGCGCCTTCAGCTGCGGCAGGGACGGTGCCTGGCGCGGCCGTCTGTGCGGCAGCGGTCGGGCTCGGCGCGTCTTCCAGCCCGCCCAGCGCGGCAACCAGCGCGTCCACCAGTTCACCCAATTCCTCGCTCATCAGGGTGAAGGTGGCTTCGAACAGGCTTTCGCGGTCGTCGCCGGCCTGGCTGGCTTCGTCCTGCAACAGGTCCAGGAACTGCAGCCGCTTCAACTGCAGCATATCGGTCAGCTGGAAGCGGATCTTTTCCTGCCAGATCAGGCCGACTCGGGTCACTTGCTTGCCGGTGGCGATGTGCTGGCGGATTTCATCCGCGGTCAGGTCAATGCGCGCGCAGCGCACTACCGCGCCGTTTTCGCCGCTGTCCTTGAGTTCGCAATCGGAGTCCAGTTCGAAGCCGGCCGGCGCTTCACCGGCCGCCAACCAGTCCGTCATCGCGGTATGCGGCGCGATCTTGGTGCGCGGCAGCGCGGCGGGGAAGGGCGGCAGCGCTTCGCGCAGCTTGGATACCAGCGCTTCCGCCTTGCTGGCGGCGGCCGAGTCCACCATCAGCCAGCCGCGGCGGGTATCCAGAAAGGCGCTCATCCGGCTGCTGCGCACGAAGGCGCGCGGCAGCAGGTCATCGGTGATCTGTTCTTTCAGCGCCAGCTTTTCCTTGCGGCCGACCTTGCGCAGTTCCTTGTCCTCGATTTCCGCTACCTTGAGTTCGACGAAGTCGCGAATCACCGATGCCGGCAGCACTTTGTCCTCGCGGCGCAGCGACACCATCTGGCAGCCGCGCACGGCGTAGACCGGCGCGTCCAGATGGCCGGCGGCGGGCACCCAGCCCTCGCTGAACCAGTCCAGTCCCATGCAATGCTGGAATGGACGCTTTTCCAGCGCGGCGGAGAGCTGCTCGTTATTCGGAGCGTCGTCTTGATTCAAACGGTAAAAAGATAGTTGCCTAAACCACATATTTGTTCCATAATGCGCGTCCTCTGATGCCACAGATTGTACCGCAGCCAAGACGGCAGCGGGGTGGTTTTCGGATGAGCTTGCAGATGGTCGTCGGAGTGTAGCTTAGCCTGGTAGAGCGCTACGTTCGGGACGTAGAGGCCGGAGGTTCGAATCCTCTCACTCCGACCAGCTGAATAGAAAAAGCTTGTCAGAAAACATCGGATGTAGTAAATTTCTGCTCCTCGGCGCTAGGCGCTGAGTGCAGTAAAAGCGGAGTGTAGCTTAGCCTGGTAGAGCGCTACGTTCGGGACGTAGAGGCCGGAGGTTCGAATCCTCTCACTCCGACCAGATTTAAAACCCTGAATTCATTTATTTGAATTCAGGGTTTTTGCATTGGACGGCGATGAATTAAACGCGTTGTCGGCAAATGCGTTCCAGCCCTTTTCAAAGCGCAAGAAACTGTTTATTATTACGCGCTCTGCTTCGAGGCGGAAGTGATGTGCCGGTATAGCTCAGTTGGTAGAGCAGCGCATTCGTAATGCGAAGGTCGGGG
>NZ_JAYSGF010000078.1:0-6405 GCF_041912965.1 Chromobacterium sp.
AAGTTCTCCTCGCCCAGGTAGAGCATGATGGGCAGGCCGATGGCCGACCACAGGCTGTAGCGGCCGCCCACCCAATCCCAAAATTCGAACATATTCGACGGATCGATGCCGAAGTCGGCCACCGCCTTCTGGTTGGTGGACACCGCGACGAAGTGCTTGGCCACCGCGCTTTCATCGCGCGAGCGCTGCAGGAACCAGTCGCGCGCGGTCAGCGCGTTGGTCAGCGTCTCCTGGGTGGTGAAGGTCTTGGACTCCACCACGAACAGCGTGGTCTCGGAATGGACCTTCTTCAGCGTTTCCTTGAGCTGGGCGCCATCCACATTGGAGACGAAGTGCATGTTCAAACGCGGATGGCCGAAGGGCTTGAGCGCGCTACAGACCATCAGCGGGCCCAGGTCCGAGCCGCCGATGCCGATGTTGACGATGTCGGTGATGGGCTGATTGGTATAACCCAGCCATTCGCCGGAACGCACCGCGTGGGCGAACTTGCCCATGCGCTCCAGCACCGAATTGACCTTGGGCATCACGTCCTCGCCGTCCACATGGATGGGCGAGTTGGTGCGGTTGCGCAGCGCCACGTGCAGCACCGCGCGGTTTTCGGTGCTGTTGAGCTTCTCGCCCTTGAACATGGCCTTGATCTTGGCCGGCAGCCCGGCTTCGCGCGCCAGCTGCATCAGGCCCTTCAGCGTTTCGTCGGTGATGCGGTTCTTGGAGTAGTCGAGGAACAGGCCGCCCACCTCCAGCGCATAGCGTTCCGCCCGCTCCGGATCGGAGACGAACAAATCGCGCATGTGCTGGTGCTTGGCCTCGGCAAAATGGTCCCACAGTGCCTGCCAGGCCGGTAGTTCGGTCAGTCCGCTCATGATGGTCAATCCTCTTCGGTTTTGTTGTCCAGCCTGCGGTTCTTCAGGCTGTGCTTGGTTTTTTCCAGCTGGCTGATCAGGCCCGGCCCGCGCTTGAGCGCCACGCTCACCGCCAGGATGTCGATCTGCACCAGGTGCACGATGCGCGAAATCATCGGGCTATAGGTTTCATTGTCTTCCAGCGTGTCGGCGATCAGGGCCACCGTGGCGCGGCGCGCCAGCGGCGAACCGCTGGTGGTCAGCGCCACCACGCTGGCGCCGGCGGACAGCGCCACATCCACGGCTTCCAGCAATTCCAGCGTGCGGCCGGAGCTGGAAATCGCCACCAGCACATCGCCCGGGCCCAGCACCGAGGCCGCCATCATCTGGATGTGGGTGTCGGAATAGGCGACGGTGGGAATGCCGAAGCGGAAGAATTTGTGCTGGGCGTCGGCGGCGATGATGCCGGAGTTGCCCAGGCCGTAGAATTCGATGCGGCGCGCGTCGGTCAGCAGCCGCACCGCGGACTCTATCGCCTGCGGATTGACGTCGTTGCGGCACTTGAGCAGCGCGGACACGGTGTTGTCGAACACCTTGGCGACGATTTCCGAGGTCGGATCTTCCGGGCGCACGCTGGAGTGCACATAGGGCACGCCGGTGACCAGGCTGCCGGCCAGCTTCAGTTTGAAGTCCGGCAGGCCGGAACAGCCGACGGTGCGGCAAAAGCGGATCACGGTGGGCTGGCTGACGCCGGCGTTCTTGGCGATGTCGGCCACCGCCGCCTGGATCACGGTGTAAGGCTGTTCCAGCACCAGCTCGGCCACTTTGCGCTCGGCCGAGGACAGGATCTCCAATTGGCTCCTGATACGTTCAAGCATGTATTTACTCTCCTGCCGCGCCGTCGTCAGGATGCGCCCGGGGTCGGGCGCGGGCCTTCGCCAGTTCGGCCGCCAGATGGGCGGCCACGCCCGGCAAGGCCGGGTAGGAGCTGACGATCAGATAGACCGGAATCGCGGCCAGATAGCCGGACATCCGTCCCTTATCCTCGAAGCGGCGGCGGAATGGTGATTGTTCAAAAAAACCGCGTAGACGCGGCACAATACCACCACCTAGATACACGCCGCCACGGGCGCCGAGATTCAGGGCCAGATTCGCCGCCGCGCCGCCCAGCATGCCGCAGAACACTTCCAGGGTTTCTCGGCAGCGCGGACAGGCGCCGGACAGGCCGCGCGCGGTGACCTCGGCCGGGTCCAGCGCCGCCAGCGTTTCGCCGGCGCGCTCGCACAAGGCCTGATAAATCAAGGGGATGCCGGAGCCGGACAGCAGGCGCTCGGCGGACACATGGCCGAAGCGCCCCATCGCGTGGCGCCAGATGTCGGCCTCGCGCTCGTCGAAGGGGGCGAAACCGACATGGCCGCCCTCGCCCGACAAGGGCGCATGGCCGCCCGGATACGGAATCAGCGCCGACACGCCCAGGCCGGTGCCGGGGCCGATCAGCGCCAGTGGCGCGCCGGCTTCCGCCTCGCCGCCGCCGATGCGCAGCAGCTCGCTGGCCGACAGATGCGGCAACGCCAGCGCCAGCGCGGTGAAATCGTTGATCACCAGCAGCGTGGTCAGACCCAGCGCCTGGCGCGTGGCCTCGATGGAGAAGGCCCAATGGTGATTGGTCATCTGCACCCAGTCGCCCAGCACCGGGTTGGCGATGCCGAAGGCGGCATGAGCGACCGCGCGCGCGCCGGCCAGATCAAGATAGGCGCGCACCGCGTCCAGCAGCGTGGGATAGCCGGCGCAGGGCAGCACCTCGATGTCCTCGATCACGCCGGGCGCGGTTTCCAGCGCGAAGCGGGCGTTGCTGCCGCCGATATCGGCCAGCAGCCGCGGCCATTGTTCAGGCAGACCAGTAGACATCCAGCGCTACCTTGTCTTGGGCCAGGAAATGGCTGATCGGCAGCGCGTCGCTGACGCCCTGGGCGGCGGCGCCCAGCACCTGGCGCTTCTTGTCGCCCTGGATGGACAGGATCAGACAGTCGGCGCGCAGCAGCGCGGCATAGCTCATCGACACGCGGCGGTGCGGCGCGGTCTTGGGCGTCACCGCCAGGAAGGCGGCGGCGGACGCCGGGTCCAGGCCGGCCGCCAGTTCGTCGGTGCCGGGAAATAGCGAAGCGGTGTGGCCGTCCTCGCCCATGCCCAGGATGGCGACGGTGGGCGGAACGAAAGCGGCGTTGGCGCGCGCCACGTCGGCATCGATGTCCGAGGCGTCGTCGACCAGGGGCTGGAAGCGCGCGGCGGCGGCGCGGTCGCGCAACAGATGGGCGCGCACCAGCGCGGCGTTGCTGTCCGGATGGCTGTCCGGCACGAAGCGCTCGTCCACCAGGGTGATGCTCACCTTGGACCAGTCTATCGCCATGGTGCTGAGCATGTGGAAGAAGGGAATCGGCGATTTGCCGCCGGACACCGCCAGCACGGCGGCGCCCTGGCTGGCGATGGCGGCGCCCAGCCTGGCGGCCACGCTATTGGCCAGCGCGGTCGACTGTTGCTCGCTATCGGAGAATTCTACGCAGTTCATCAGCGGCGCTCCGCGGGTAAGAAGTTAAGATCAAGCATCGGTGCTGCCCGAAGTTAAAACGAGACGCTCAGCATGGGGCAGCCATCGTCGCGAGCGCCTCGAGGTCGAAGCGAGACGCGCAGCCGTACGGTAGTACGGCGAGCACCGCAGCATTCGAGATCGAGACGCGCAGCAGATGGATCAGCATTCCTCGTGCCAACCTATCCCATCGCGCGATAACAACGCGCTGGACGCCGCCGGACCCCAAGTGCCGGCGGTGTACTGCTTGGGCGGCAAATTGCTGCTGCGGCTCCAGCTGTCCATGATGGGTTCCACCCAGCGCCAGGCCTCGATCAACTCGTCGCGACGCATGAACAGCGCCAGCTTGCCGCGGATCACGTCCAGCAGCAGGCGCTCGTAGGCATCGGCGCGGCGCACTTTGAACGCTTTATAGAAGTCCAGGTCGAGATAGGCCGGCTGCAGGCGCATATTGTCGCCCGGTTCCTTGGCCAGGAAGTACAGGCGGATGCTTTCCTCCGGCTGCAGGCGGATCACCAGCCGGTTGGCGGTGTGGCTGCCGCTCATCGGGCCGTTGAACAGCTGGTGCGGCACATCGCGGAAGTTGATGACGATCTCGGCTACCCGCTCCTGCATCCGCTTGCCGGTGCGCAGGAAGAAGGGCACGCCGGCCCAGCGCCAGTTGTCGATCTCGGCCTTGAGCGCGACGAAGGTCTCGGTCTGGCTGTCGGCGGGGATGCCTTGCTCGTTCAGATAGCCGACCACCGGCTGGCCGCCCACGGCGCCGGCCTTGTATTGGCCGCGCACGGTCTTGGCCGCCACGTCCTGCTCGCTGAACGGGCGCAAGGCCTTCAGCACCTTGAGCTTCTCGTCGCGCACCGCGTCGGCTTCCATATTGGCCGGCGGCTCCATCGCCACGATGCACAGCAATTGCAACAGGTGGTTCTGCACCATGTCGCGCAGCGCGCCGGTGCCGTCGTAGAAATCGCCACGGCTGCCCACGCCCAGGTCTTCGGAGATGGTGATCTGCACATCGTGTATCCATTCGCGCCGCCACAGCGGCTCGAACAGCGCGTTGGCGAAGCGGATCGCCATCAGGTTCTGCACCGATTCCTTGCCCAGATAATGGTCGATCCGGTACAGCTGCTCTTCCTTGAAGAAGCGCGCCACGTCGTCGTTGATCTCGTTGGAGGAATCCAGGTCGGTGCCCAGCGGTTTTTCCAGCACCACGCGCACATTGCCGCTATTGAGGCCCACCGCCGCCAGGTTCTCGCAGATGCCGGCGAACAGATTGGGCGCGGTGGCCAGATAACAGACCACCACGCGGTCGCCGTCGTCCTTGAGCTTGTCCGCCAGCGCCGGGAAATCCCGCGGCTGCGAGGCGTCCACTTTCAGATACTCGATCCGCGCACAGAAGCTGTCCCAGGCGGCGGCGTCGAAATGGGCTTTGACGTGCTGGCGCGAGTTCTTCTCGACAAAGGCCAGGTAGTCGTCGCGGCTCAGGTCCTTGCGGCCCAGCGCCAGGATGCGGCCTTGCTGGTTGAGCAGGCCGGCGGCGTGCGCCTGGTACAGCGAGGGCAGCAGCTTGCGCATCACCAGATCGCCGGCGCCGCCGAACAACACCATATCGAAGGCCGGGGTTGGCGTAGTACGGGTATCCATCCTGATCTTCCATCTCGAGATGTTTGTAGATGTAGTTATATTACCACCAGCTTTTACCTTGTCCATGTCATCACGCGGGCGCAGGCCGCTTTTGCAACACCTTTTGCCCCAAAGCAAACAAATCGGCCAATCGCTGTAATGGCGCGTGTAGCGTCGTGTCGCCCGGCGTATCATGCTTGTGCGGCGCTGGAGCGCGTCTTGCATTTTGAGTGTAGTAAAACTACTATCAACCCACTTCAACACGGAACGTCATCATGGCCTTGCACCCCACCCTGTCCGCCGTTACCGAGCGCATCGTCAACCGGAGCCAGGCGACGCGCGCCGCCTACCTGGACCGTGTGCGCGCCGCAGCCCATCAGGGAAGGGTGGAGCGCTCGCAACTGTCGTGCACCAATCTGGCCCACGCCTTCGCCGCCATGCCAGACGGCATCAAGATCCACCTCAAGGAAGAGCACCGCCCCAATCTGGCCATCGTCTCTTCCTATAACGACATGCTGTCCGCCCACCAGCCGCTGGAAACCTATCCGGCGCTGCTGAAGGAGGCGGCGCTGGCGGCCGGCGCCACCGCCCAGTTCGCCGGCGGCGTGCCGGCGATGTGCGACGGCGTGACCCAGGGCCAGCCGGGCATGGAGCTGTCCTTGTTCTCGCGCGACATCATCGCGATGAGCACCGCGGTGGCGCTGTCCCACCAGATGTTCGACGCCGCGCTGTATCTGGGCGTGTGCGACAAGATCGTGCCCGGCCTGCTGATAGGCGCGCTGTCCTTTGGCCACCTGCCGGCGGTGTTCGTTCCCGCCGGCCCGATGACCACCGGCATCGCCAACGATGAAAAAGCCAAGGTGCGCCAGCTGTACGCAGAAGGCAAGGTCGGCCGCGACGCGCTGCTGGAATCCGAGTGCCAGTCCTACCACGGCCCCGGCACCTGTACCTTCTACGGCACCGCCAACTCCAATCAGATGCTGATGGAGATCATGGGCCTGCACCTGCCCGGCGCCGCCTTCGTCAATCCGGGCACCCCGCTGCGCGAGGCGCTGACCCGCGCCGCCGCCAAGCAGGCGGCCAAGATCGCCGCTCAGGGCAAGGCCTTCACCCCGGTGGGCGAGATGATAGACGAGAAGTCCATCGTCAACGCCATCGTCGGCCTGCTGGCCACCGGCGGCTCCACCAACCACACCATGCACATCGTCGCCATCGCGCGCGCCGCCGGCATCGATGTGAACTGGGACGATTTCGACGAACTCTCCGCCGTGGTGCCGCTCTTGGTGCGCGCCTACCCCAACGGCAAGGCCGACGTGAACCACTTCCACGCCGCCGGCGGCATGGGCTTCGTGATCCGCG
>NZ_JAYSGF010000079.1:0-6167 GCF_041912965.1 Chromobacterium sp.
GCATGGGCTATTCGCAGCACTCGGGCGTGGTCATCGTGGCCGACGGCACCGAGGCCGCGGCCAAGCGCCTGGCGCGCGTGCTGTGGAACGATCCGGGCACCGGTGTGATGCGCCATGCCGATGCGGGTTATGAGATTGCCGTTGATTGCGCCAAGGAAAAGGGTTTGAAGTTGCCGATGGTTTGAGAATTTCTTTCTACAACTAAATGGAATTAGTATGAAAAAAAAATTTCAAGTTGTTTCAGTTGAAGCTGAAAACTTAAGGGGATATCAGAATACGATTCTACAGTTCAAAGAACTTACGATTCTCGTTGGGGAAAATAATGAAGGTAAAAGTTCATTATTAAAGATGTTTGATAAGGTATTAAACGGGCGATCATTGGTGCAATCTAATAACGAGTTGTACTTAAGTCCTGATGAGCTGGCGTTTTGGTATCCAGCAAACTCACAAAATCATAAAGCCCGAAGATTTACTTTGAATTTAAATGTATTGGATGGAAACTTCGGAAGAAAATATGGCGTTAAAAAAGGTGGGAACTTATCTCTTAGATTTTCAGTGAATTTATCAGATGGCGCCTATAGGTTAAATTATGGCCCACCAAGGCGTTCGGAAAAGCACGATTTAAAGGCTGTTGAGCTTCTTAAGGAAGTTCAGAAAAGTACAAAGTTGATTTTTTTGCCGCCTGTGCGTGATGCGGGGTCGTCTAAGTTTTCAGAAAAAATAACAAATTCTGTTCGACATAAGGTTCAAAATAAGATTTCACATTCTCGTCAGGCCGGGTCACCAAAGGAATACCGCATTGCATTAGAGATTATAGAAAAATTCAAAAAAATCATTGAAATGAATAGCCAAAATATTGGCATGAGCAATCAGAGCCCATTAAGTGGAATGATGATTGCAAATGAAGTAAGAGTTAACTTGAAGCCCAGTGATGTGGGTAGGCTCTTAGATAATGCATTGCATTTATACGTATCTACTGGAAACCACGATGAAAAAATGGTTCTTCCGACCGAAACTGGAAATGGGCTTCAGAGTCTTATTGATATTGATCTTACAATTGATGATCTAAACAAAACAAACAAGTCAATTGCAGAGGTGATTGTTGTTATTGAGGAGCCAGAGGCTTTTTTGCACCCATCTGCTCAGCGTCAATTTATGCACTATCTGCGAAATACTCTTAGTTCAAAAGTCGATAAAGCGGTGCTTACTACTCATTCGCCCGTGATTGTTGACGAGGCTAATTATGGGGAGATTGTTTTAGTTAGGAAGCAAAAACATTTCCATCCGGCTTTTGTCGATGAAACCAGAAATAGTATTAATTCATCATTGATGTCAGTTGCTAGCTCAGAAATTTTTTTTGCTAGGACTGTCGTTTTTGTTGAGGGTGAGGGAGATAGGGCTTTATTTAATTGTTTACTCAAGCGAATAGCCGAAAAAACTGGATATTTCTCATTGTTGCGAAGTATTGTCATACAGCCTACAGGAGGATGTAAAAACTACGCTCCCTGGTTCTCTTTAGTTGATTCATATTCGGTTGGCCATAACCGCCCAATTAAGTCGGTGTGGATTATGGATGCTGACGCTGCATCGGCATCAACTCAAAGAGCTTTACTTGTTGCCTTTCGAAACTCAGGAAGGCAGGTCAAGTCTGATGTGGATGCTGTTATTAAAGATTTTGGTGATAAAGACTGGCTGCCTGAAACGCGTTCTGTAAAGAATTTTATAAGCCTTAATCATGCTATTTCAAGTCTCAACGGATTGTTCTTCTCTTGTGATTTAGAGTGGGCAATTTTTAATGAATCTTCATTAAAAGTTGTTAATGAAATCAAGAGTGTTTTTGCAAAATACTCAATTAATTCCCAGGGTGCTTCTGTAGATTTGGCTAGAAGATTGGGGTCAAAAATTAATCTTGGCACATCCTCAGATGGTAGCGTAAAGGCTCCTCATGTTAGGGCTGACATTGCAATGGCTTTGCCATTAGATAATCTGCCTCCTGAGATAGATTTTGTTATAACCAGAATGCTTCAGATAGCACTTGATGATGCTTCGGTTGTTAAACTAATAAGAAAGAAAATGGGAGCTTCTGAGACCATCGTCGAAGATTTGTAAGGAGTCTATGTTTTTTCGATCAATGATTATTCATTGAAATATTTTTGTCACAAAACCGTCATAGACTAGTCACATTCAAAGGGGAAGTGACGCCATGGCCGCCATCCGATTCTTTATCTGTGCGTTAGCGTTCGCTTTCTGCGCTGCCGCATCCGCCGCCACACCCTATGTGCCGCTGGAGCAGCGCCTGAGCGCCGAACAGCTGCGCGAAACCGGGCTCGACACGCTGTCGGCCGAGCAATTGGCCGCGCTCAACCGCGTGTTGCAGGGCGAGGTCGTTGCAACGCAGCCGCCGCCGAAAGCCGCCATGCCGCTGCTGGGTGTGGATGTGCAGCCGATCCAAAGCCGGCTGAAAGGTACCGTCACCGGCTGGCAGGAAGGCGCGGTGTTCGAGCTGGAAAACGGCCAGCAGTGGAAGGTGCTGAAGGGCCATATGACGCTACCCAAGCCGATGCAGAGCCCGGAAATCCGCGTGGTGCCCGGCATCGCCGGGCGCTGGTTCCTGGAAGTGCATGAGGACTACCCGAAGGCGCGGGTGTACCTCATCAACTGAGCCGGCTCAGTAGCCCACGATTTCCTTGAATCCGCCCCAGATCATGCGCTTGCCGTCGAACGGCAGCGTTTTCGGATCCATGAACTTGGCCAGGCGCTTGTCGGTCATCACCGCGTTCATGATGCGGTCGCGTTCCTTGCGGCTGGTGTACAGCACGTAGGCGAACACCACCACCTCGTCATCCTGCAGCTTCACCGCGCGCGGGAACGAGGTGCGCTTGCCGTACGGCGCGTCGTCGGCCACGGCCTCCAGATACTGCAACGCGCCGTGTTCCTTCCAGATCTTGCCGCAGGCGCGGGCCATCTTCTTGTAATCGGCAAGTTTGTCCTTCTTCACCGGGGTCAGGAATCCGTCGACGTACATGGCAGTTCTCCGTTAGGTGGAGCGCCCATCATGCACCCGTTCGGGTCGGCGCGCATCTGCCGCCGTATGCCATGCCGCGGCCGCTAGTCGTCGCCGGATTCGCCGTAGCCTTCGGGCTCCACGCGCGGATCGCGGTGGCATTTCACGCAGTTGTTGAAGTTGCGGATGCCTTCCTCCAGATGCTCGGCGCGGATCTTGGCCGGTGTGTGCTCGTGGCAGCCGTAGCAGATGTACTGTTTGAAATCCGTGCCGCCGATGCCGCGTAGATTGCCGGTATGGCAGGTGGCGCAGTCGGTGTTGTGGTCCTTGTCCAGCACGAAGTAGCGGTTGTGGTTGAAGGTGGCCGGCTCCCAGGCCGTGGTGCTGTGGCAGCTGCCGCAATTGCCGGTGAACGGCCGATGCATGCGGTCCTGCGGTTTTTCATGGCAGCTCTGGCACTGCGCCAGCGCCGTTTTCGGCAGGCTTGCATGGCTGAACTGAGCCGGCTTCCAGGCTTCGCTGCTGTGGCAGGCGCCGCAGTTGGCGGTCAGCGGCCGGTGCAGGGCGTTGGTCGGTTTCGTATGGCAGGACGCGCAATCCTGCCGGATATCGGCCGGCAGCAGATCATGCGAGAACCGCCGGATGTCGCCTTGGGTCAGCTTCGAGCCCCGGTGGATGCTGTGGCAGCCCATGCAGTCCGGGTTCGCCAACGCGTGGTGGAATTTCGCGGTCTTGCCCTTGCGCGCCAACGGCCGGCCCTGGGTGTCCTTGATGCCGATATCGGCCAGTGCGTGGCAGCTCTGGCAGCGCGCTTCCGAGGCGCCCAGGAACGGCTGATGGCAGGCGAAGCAGTCGTTGCCTAGCGTGGCGTGCGCGGCGCCGGTACTGCCCGGGCTGACCATGAACTCGGGGTAGATGAAGGTCAGCGCGATCAGCGCCAGCACGTTGGCCGCGATCACATACAGTACGGTGCGCTTGTTCATCGCCAACCCCAGAACAGGAAAATGCTGATGATGTGCGCCAAGGCCAGGAAACCGAACGCGAACGCGATCGGGAAGTGCACCTTGCGCCATTGGGTCACGGCGTCCACGGTCAGGCTGTCCCAGAAGTGGCCGGATCCGGGTTGGTCATCCGCTCCGGACGGGCTTTCATCGGCTTGGCGCAGGCGTTCGCGCGCGCGCTTGATCAGGAACTTGCCGGTCAATCCGCTGGCCACGTTGACCAGCATGGCGGCCACCGCCAACCAGCCGAGGATGGCGTTGAAGTGCACGCCGGCGTGCACCAGCACCATCAGCGAACCGAGCCAGGCCAGCACTTCGTGGTAGGACAGCAGACGCGGCAGGCTACGGGTGCTGATCTTGCGGCGCTTGGCCAGCGAATAGGCGAACGAGCCGATGATCAGCAGGGTGCCGGGAATGCCCAGATAGCGGCCGACCCAGACCAGATCCAGTCGGTGCAACAGCCAATCGGAAAGCAGCGTGGCCAGCGCCAGACCGACGAACCAGATCAGGAACGGCAACACCACGGTGCGGATCAGGTGCGCTTGCATCTTAGGCCTCAAGCGCCAGTTCGCCGGCCGGCCGGCAGACGCAGGGCAGGCAATGGCCGTCCTGCACCGGGAAGTCCGGCGGCTCCGGGTAGATTACGTCGCCTTTGCCGATTTTGGTTTCGCAGGTGCCGCAGTTGCCGGCACGGCAGGCGTTGGCGATCTCCACGCCGACGCGCTCGGACAGTTCCAGCAGATTGGCGTCGCGGCCGTCCCACACCGCGTTGACGCCGGACCGGGTGAAGGCGACGGGATAAGACGTCGCGTTATCGACCGGCGCTTCGACTGGCGCGGCGTTGGTCAGCGCCGAGGGTCCGAAGGCTTCCAGATGGATGTCTTTCGCCGCCACACCCCAACCGCGCAGACCGTCGGTCATCGCCTGCATCATCGCGTTCGGGCCGCACAGGTAGAACTGCGCCGGCCCGTAGGGCAGTTGCCGCTGTAGCAGTTCGATGGTGATGAAACGGCCATCGCGCACGCCCGGTAGATCCGAGTCGCCGGGTTCCGGGCTGTCGAACAGCAGATGCCGTTTGAAGTGCGGATGGCGCGCGGCCCAGTCCTCGATCAGGTTGCGGAACGCCATTTCACGAGCGTTGCGGGCGCCGTAGAACAGATGCACCGGTCGCTGCGGCCGGTTGGCCAGCAGCCATTGCAGCATGCACAGCAGCGGCGTGATGCCGATGCCGCCGGCGATCAGCACCACCGGCGTATCGGATCCGGTATCCAGCGTGAAGCGGCCCATCGGCGCACGCGCCATGATCGTATCGCCGACCTGCAGCTGTTCGTGCAAATGCACCGAGACCGGCATCGGCGGGCCCGGTTGCGCATCCCATGGCACGCGCTTGACGCTGATGCGGTAACGCCGGCCGTCGCCGTTGTCCGACAGCGAATAGCAGCGGGTGCGCGCTTTGCCGTCCGCCGCCGGCGGCGCCTTGAACGTCAGGTATTGGCCGGGCAGGAAGGGTGGCAACTCGCCGCCATCGACGGCTTCCAGATAAAACGAGCAGATTGTGCCGGCCGCGTCTTCATATCCGCGCCGGACCACGCGCAGTGCCCGCCAGCCATCCCATCCCGCCGGAGTTTTTGCCGGTGTGGCCACGGGGGCGGGCGTTGGCTTCGGTGCGCGCACGCGCCGCCACAACGCATAGGCGGCAAACAGCAGCACTTGCAGCGTCAAGGCGGAGACGATGATCAGCGTGAGTTTTGCGGCGGTCATGTCCCGTCATCATACTTCGACAGGACCTGTCGCACATTGACCACAGTCAATACCAAAACCGCTACGGATGCGAGTGATTCGCACTCGCGCGCGTCGTCAGGCCGCGCGCTTCGGTTTCAACAGCAGCGGCTGCACGAACACCGCCGCCAACACGATGGCCACACCGAGGTAGAACTGCGGCGTCAGCTCGCGGTGCTCCTTCAGCCACAATGCGGCGATGACGATGGCGTATACCGGCTCCAGGTTCAGCGCCAGCTGGGTGGAGAACGCACTGATGTGGCGCAAGGCGTGCAGGGACAGGATGAACGGCAGCAGCGTGCAGGCCAGCGCCAGCACCAACAGCAGACCGGCGTCGCGCCAGTCCGGCAGGATGAAGGTTTGATCGAGGCCGAAATAGCCGA
>NZ_JAYSGF010000080.1:0-6161 GCF_041912965.1 Chromobacterium sp.
ACAAGGGCGAGAAGCTGCCGGTGGACTTCACCAACCGCTTCATCTACTACGTGGGTCCGGTGGATCCGGTGCGCGACGAAGTGGTGGGCCCGGCCGGCCCCACCACCGCCACCCGCATGGACAAGTTCACCCGTCAGATGCTGGAGCAAACCGGCTTGCTGGGCATGATAGGCAAGGCCGAGCGCGGCCCCACCGCGATCGAGGCGATCAAGGACAACAAGGCGGTCTATCTGATGGCCGTAGGCGGTTCCGCCTACCTGGTGTCCAAGGCGATCAAGGCGTCCAAGGTGGTGGCTTTCGAAGACCTGGGCATGGAAGCCATTTACGAGTTCGAGGTCAAGGACATGCCGGTGACGGTGGCGGTGGATTCCTGTGGTTCCAGCGTGCACAACACCGGCCCGGCCGAGTGGCGGGTGAAGATAGGCAAGATTCCGGTGATCCCGGTGTAAAGTCTGGATGGAAAGAAACGGTCGCCTTCGGCGGCCGTTTTTGTTTGCGCCGGCGGCGCTTGAAAACGGTTTGATCCAAACCAAGGTCGGGCGGCGAACCGTCGCCTATGCTCGACGGCACACCCTTACTGTGCTGCCCGCATGTTGACCGAGTTTTCATTGATCCTGACCTTGTTGCAGCAGATGTGCGTTTACCTAGTGATCGCCTATCTCTTGTCCAAGACGCCGCTGTTCATCCCGCTGACCCAGGTCACCATCCGCCTGCCGCACAAGCTGGTGTGCTATCTGGTGTTTTCGGTGTTCTGCGTGATGGGCACTTATTTCGGCTTGCACATCGACGACTCCATCGCCAATACCCGCGCCACCGGCGCGGTGCTGGGCGGCATGTTGGGCGGGCCGTGGGTGGGGCTGGCGGTGGGCTTCACCGGCGGCCTGCATCGTTATTCGCTGGGCGGCGTCACCGCCGGAGCCTGCATGGCGTCCACCATGGCCGAAGGCCTGCTGGGTGGGCTGGTGCACCATTATTTCGTGCGGCGCGGCCAGCTGGGGCGGGTGTTCGACCCGCTGGCGGTGGCCGCGGTGGCGCTGTTGGCCGAGTGCATGCAAATGCTGATCCTGCTGGCGGCGGTCAAGCCCTTCGCCGCCGCCTGGCATCTGGTGCGCAGCATCGCGCTGCCGATGATGATAGCCAACACTCTGGGCGCGGCCATGTTCATGCGCATCTTGCTGGACCGGCGCGCGCTGGCGGAGAAGTATTCCTCCGCTTTCTCCTCCAAGGCGCTGCAGATCGCCGCCCGCGCCGAGGGCGTGCTGCGCCACGGCTTTGATCGCGACAACTGCATGACCATGGCGCGCATCCTGTACGAGGAACTGGGCGTGGGCGCGGTGGCGCTGACCGACCGCGAGCGGCTGCTGGCCTTCATCGGCGCCGGCGCCGACCACCATCTGGCGGGCACGCCGATCACCTCGCCGCTGACCCAGCGCGCGATTGCCGCCAACCAGGTGGTGTACGCCGACGGCAACGAGACGCCTTACCGTTGCTCCATCAGCCCGGCTTGCAAGCTGGGCTCCTCGCTGGTGATCCCCTTGCGCGGCGAGGACGAGCGGGTGATAGGCACCATCAAGCTGTACGAGACGCGCAACAAGTTGTTTTCCGGCATCAACCTGACCCTGGGCGAAGGCATTGCCCGGCTGCTGTCCAACCAGATCCTGCAAGGCAAGTACGAGCAGCAGAAACAGCTGCTGGCCCAGACCGAAATCAAGCTGCTGCACGCCCAGGTCAATCCGCACTTCCTGTTCAACGCGCTCAACACTCTGTCCGCGGTGATACGCCGCAACCCGGAGCATGCGCGCCAGCTGGTGCAATACCTGTCCACCTTTTTCCGCAAGAACCTGAAGCGCTCCAGCGAGATGGCCACGCTGGGCGACGAGATCGACCATGTCAGCGCCTATCTGCGCATCGAGGAGGCGCGCTTTGCCGGCCGGCTGCAAGTGGAGATAGCAGCGCCGGAGGCGGCGCGCCGCGCCGAGCTGCCGGCCTTTTCCCTGCAACCGCTGGTGGAAAACGCGATCAAGCACGGCACCTCCCAGCTGCTGGAGCCGGGGAGCATCCGCATCTCCGCCCGCTGCGACGCGCACGGCCTGCGGGTGACGGTGGAGGACAACGCCGGGCTCTACCGCAAGCCGGAGCAGAGCGACGGCCTGGGCATGTCGCTGGTGGACCGCCGCATCCGCGCCCGTTACGGCGAGGCCTACGGGGTGGCGGTGGATTGCGCGCCTGAGCTTTACACCCGAGTCAGCCTGCTGCTGCCCTGTCGTTGCCCGCAGGCGGACGCGCGCCGCGCCGGAGCGGCGGCATGAGCGCGGCCGGCGTGCCCAGCGCGCTGCTGGTGGACGACGAGCCGCTGGCGCGCGACGAATTGCGCCAACTGCTGCAGGCCGCCGGCGGCCTGGACATCGTCGGCGAGTGCGGCAACGCGGTGGAGGCCATCGCCTTCATCCATCGCCGTAAGCCGGACGTGGTGTTCCTGGACATCCAGATGCCGCGCATCAGCGGCCTGGAAATGCTGGCGATGTTGGACCCGGAGGCCATGCCGCAAGTGGTGTTCGTCACCGCCTACGACGCCTACGCGTTGCAGGCCTTTGAAGAACACGCCTGCGACTATCTGCTGAAGCCGGTGGACCCGGCGCGCTTGGCCAAGACCCTGGCGCGGCTGCGCCAGCGCGCCGCGCCGCCGCTAGCAGCGATGAGCGCCTTGGCGCCGCTAAGCCTGATTCCCTGTCAGGGCGTCAACCGCATCGTGCTGTGCCGCTTGGAGGAGGTGGCCTATGTCTGCTCCCGGCTCAGCGGTGTTTACGTGGTGGACGCCGCCGGCGTGGAGCGCTTCACCGAGCTGACGCTGCGCACGCTGGAAGAGCGCAGCGATCTGTTCCGCTGCCATCGGCAATACCTGGTGCGCTTGTCGGCGATCCGGGAAATCCTGTTCGGCGACAACGGCGTCGCCACCATCCATACGCTGGACGGCCACAGCCTGCCGGTCAGCCGCCGCTATCTGAAGCCCTTGAAGGACGCGTTGGGCATCGCTGGCTGAAGCGGCGGCCAGCCGCGTGTGCTACATCTCAGACAGGGGGAGTGTGAGATGGCGATGCGACTATTACAATGCGCGGCCTTGGCGCTGGGGATGACGCCTGGGCTGCTTCATGCCTGCAATGGCACGGCGACGCAGGACAGCTCGCCGGACATCCGGCGGCCGGACTTGCACGGCATTGCCGTGTTTCTGCCGCAATTGCTGGAGAACAATCAAAGCAGCCCGTTCGCTGAACTGCTGCAAGTGGTGGCCAGGCATTACAAGGAAGGCAAGATCAGCTTCAGCATCGAGCCGGTCAAGCGCGTGTACATGGACACCAGTGACAAGAACGCGGATTTCCGCTTTCCCATCATGAAGGTGCGCGACAGCGCCGACGATGCCACACCGTATCAGTTCACCCGGGAAATGCTGGGCAAGGTCACTTTCGTGCTCTACACCCACAAGAGCCGGCCGTTGAGCCGGGACGATGTGCTGCGCATGGCCAATCTGGCCAAGTACGACATCGAAGCGCCGCCAGTGAACTGGGGCTTCCCCAGCAAGAGCGTGGTCAATCTGGAACTGTCGTTGAAAAAGCTGAACCTGGGCCGGGTGGACGGGGTGTTGTGGGCTCAGGAGGAGGCGGATTATCTGGTGCGCAAGTTCAAGCTGTCCAATATCCATCGCACCCGCTTCGACGATTACCCGGACGTGCTCTTCCTCAATTGCAACCATCGCGGCGATTTCGTCAATCAGGCGCTGAGCCGGGCCATCCGCGCCGCGCGCGCCAGCGGCGAGTTGCAACAAGCTTATCTCAAGGTGCATAAGCCTTATCAGGATTGGCAGCCCTGAGAGACGGGTGCTCATGTCGTTCTTTACCGTTCTGCTTTCCCACGGTTTTCGTCGTCGTGCCTGCGAGCGAGATTTCCGGGCGCCGCTCGCCCCCTTTGGGCTACCGCTGGCGCCGCCATGCTGCCGCTGAGCCGGTTTCCGCCCCACGGCGGCCGCGCCCGCGCGTAAGTTCCGGGTAAGACTATCACCGGAGCTGACAAAAATGGATCACGCATTGACCTTCGTGATCGCCACCCTTTGCATACTTGCCATCTGCTACCGCCTGTACGGGGTGTTCTTCACGCGCAAGGTATTGGGTGTCGATGATAGCGCCGTGACCCCGGCGCATGAATTGCAGGACGGCAAGGACTATGTGCCCACCAGCAAGTGGGTGGCGTTTGGCGGCCACTTCGCCGCCATCGCGGCGGCCGGCCCGCTGGTGGGGCCGGTGCTGGCCGCCCAGTACGGCTATCTGCCCAGCATGCTGTGGTTGTTGATAGGCTGTGTGATCGGCGGCGCGGTGCACGACACCGTGGTGCTGTTCGCCTCGATGAAGCATCACGGCAAATCGCTGTCGGAAGTGGCCAAGACCGAACTCGGCCCCTGGGCCGGCTGGTGCACCGGCCTGGCCATGCTGTTCATCATCACCATCACCATGGCCGGCTTGTCCATGGTGGTGGTGCATGCGCTGGAGCGCAATCCCTGGGGTGCGTTCGCGGTGAGCATGACCATTCCCATCGCCATCGCCGTCGGACTGTGGGAGCGCGTCACCGGCAGCATGAAGAACGCCAGCTATGTCGGCGTCGCCGCCATCATGGCCTGTGTGTTCGCCGGCCCTTATATCCAAGGCACCGCGCTGGGCGAACTGCTGACGCTGAAAGCGTCCACCGTGTCCCTGCTGCTGCCCATCTACGCTTTCTTCGCCACCGCGTTGCCGGTGTGGATGCTGTTGACTCCGCGCGCCTGCCTGTCCAGCTTCATGAAGATAGGCGTGTTCGGCCTGCTGGTGGTGGGCGTGGTGTTCATCAACCCGCAAATCCAGTTCCCGGCCGTCACCCAGTTCATCCACGGCGGCGGCCCGGTGCTGGCCGGCCCGGTGTGGCCGTTCATCTCCATCACCATCGCCTGCGGCGCCATTTCCGGCTTCCATGCCTTCATCGGCTCCGGCACAACGCCCAAGCAGATAGACCGCTGGAGCGACATCCTGCCGGTGGGTTTCGGCGCGATGCTGGCCGAATGCGTGGTGGGGGTGATGGCGCTGATCGCCGCCACCGCCTTGCACCCGGCGGATTACTTCGCCATCAACTCCGCGCCGGACGCCTTCGCCAAGCTGGGCATGCAGGTGGTGAACCTGCCGCAGCTGTCCCAGGAGATCGGCCTGGACCTGTACGGCCGCACCGGCGGCGCGGTGACGCTGGCGGTGGGCATGGCGGACATTTTCACCCGCATTCCCTGGTTCCATAATCTGGCGTCCTATTTCTTCCAGTTCATGGTGATGTTCGAAGCGGTGTTCATCCTCACCGCCATCGATTCCGGCACCCGCGTCGCCCGTTATCTGATCCAGGACTTCGTCGGCGACGCCTGGGCACCGCTCAAGCGCACCGACTGGATGCCCGGCGCCATCGGCGCCTCGGTGGTGGCCTGCCTGCTGTGGGGCTATCTGCTGAACTCCGGCGACATCAATTCGGTGTGGGCGCTGTTTGGCGTGTCCAATCAGCTGATGGCGTCCATCGGCCTGATCATTGGCGCCACCATCATCCTGCGGCTGTCGCACAATCGCGCCTACATGATGACCTGCTTGCTGCCGCTGGCTTATCTCTACGTCACCGTCAATTACGCTGGCTACTGGATGATCAAGCACGTTTACCTGAACCCGGCGGCCAAGGGCTACAACCTGTTCAATGCCGCCATCTCCATCGCCATGCTGGCGCTGGGCCTGGTGATCCTGCTGTCCGCCTGCCGCAAGTGGATGGAGCTGTTGGCGCGTCCGGCGCCGGAGGCGCGGCGCGAGCTGGCCGCCACGGAGGCTTGAGCTGCTTGATCAAAATTGGGGTAAGACTTGGCCCGCTGGAAACAGCGGGCTTTTTTTGCCTGTTCAACGCATAAACCGCAGCGGCAGGCCTGGCTTGCCCAGGGTTTGATGATGTCCGCGTTTAAGCTTTGAGAGGTGCTTGGGGCGGCAGTTGGTAGCGCACCAGTTCCCATTCCACCTCGGTGGCGCGGTAGACCTTCCATTCCTTGCTCAGCCATTGCTGCCACCACGGCAGCGGGAAGGCGACGTCGAGTAAGGGCAGCGGCTGGCCGGCGGTGCAGTAGG
>NZ_JAYSGF010000081.1:0-5122 GCF_041912965.1 Chromobacterium sp.
CTCGACGTCGCCTTCCCGCTGCCGTGGTGGCAGCAATGGCTGAGCAAGGAATGGAAGGTCTACCGGCCCACCGAGGTGGAATGGGAACTGGTGCGCTACCAACTGCCGCCCGAGGCTTGAAAGGAGCATCCGATGTTCAGCCACGCCAGCACGCGCCAGAACCCGGCAAACCGTCCGCTGATCCAGCAGGCGGCCGTGACCTTGTGGCTGACGGCTTTAGCCGTGAGCATCGCCGCCCCGGCCCTAGCCCAGGAGCCCCGAATCAGCACCCTCAGCCCCAAACAGCAAGAGGCCTTGGCCTTCCGCTGCGTCCACCAGCAACTGCCGGCGCCAACGCCGGAAGCGGATCAACTGTTCCGCTACGCCCGCCACCTGCAAAAGTACAATCTGCTCAAGCGCCAGCCCGACATCACGCGACAAGTGCAGCGGCTCTACCGCATCGCCGCCGCCCATGGCCACGTCAAGGCCAATATCAATTTGCAGAATGGCCTGACCGATGGCGACTTCACCGGCGGCTTCCGCGAAGTGCTGGATCTGAACGACAAACTGATGGACCTGAGCCCCGCCCCCGGCTATTACAACCTCGCCTACTACACCAGCCGCGGCTACGGCAATATCAAGCGCGACCGCGAGCTGGCGCTGCGCTATTTCCGCAAGGCCGCCGACCTCGGCAACCCGGAAGCACAGTTCTACGTTGCCGAACTGTTGATCCCGCTCAGAAAAGCTCCCGATATCGCACGCCAGATGTATCGTTGCGCAGCGGAACAAGGGCATGCTGACGCGGCAAAAACATTGGGCATCGACCTTAAAACCGACAAGCACTACGACGAAGGCATTAAGGCTTTACAACTCGGCGTCAAAGCAGGGAGTTCAGGTGCGGCCAGCTTTTTAGAAAATGGTTTCAATGGCCCCGCATCCAATAACCGCTTGTATTACCTAGGAGTCGCCAAAGACCCCGAGCGCAAACGCCGTTACCAACAGATAGGGGAGTTCCTCTACGACTACTCCTACCTGCAACCCACGGTAGAAGAAGTCGACCAGATCGTGCCGCTGCCGCCGGCCCCCTTGCCGCCCTGGGACGGCGGCTTCCAATGGTTGAAAGCCTGGCGTGGGCCGGGGCCGGCTCAGCCCAGCGAAGATCTGATCCAGCAGCTGGCCGAGGCCAAGCAGCTCGACCCCGCCACCGGCCTGTTCGACCCCAAGCGCAAGGCCGCCGCCGAAGCCGAGGCCAAAGCCGCGCGCGAACGGGCCGAGCTGACCCCGCCTTTCCCCAATGCGCTGCCCATCGGCGCGCTGCGCCGCAGCGGCGACGTGCCCAATGTCAACGCCCACTGGCGGCCGCGGCCGCCCAAGGGCTGCGTGCCCTGGGGCAGCACCCATCCCACCACCTACTGCACCGCCGGCCAGCCGCTGCCCTTGCTCGACGTCGCCTTCCCGCTGCCATGGTGGCAGCAATGGCTGAGCCAGGAATGGAAGGTCTACCGGCCCACCGAGGTGGAATGGGAGCTGGTGCGCTACCAACTACCGCCCGAGGCTTGAGCGGGGGGGGGGGTAAAAACCAATTGAGTCACGGGCAGATGGCTAAATCGCTACTATTTCATTTGACCCGCATCAAGGAGCCGCCGCCGCCGCCAGCCGCACACTGAGCCATCTTCTCGCGTGGAGCCGGCCATGTTGCGACTGACCCAATACCTGCGGCTGCTGTGCGAGCCGGCGGCCATCCCGCCGCCAGGGCGCGCCATGCCGGCCGGACCGCAAGGACCGGTAGTGATCTGGAACCTGATCCGCCGCTGCAACCTCACCTGCCAGCACTGCTACTCCACCTCCGCCAACCGCGACTTTGCCGGCGAACTGAGCACCGACGAAGCCTATGCGGTGCTGGACGACCTCAAAGCCTACGGCGTGCGCGTGCTGATCCTGTCCGGCGGCGAGCCGCTGCTGCGGCCGGACCTGCCGGCCATTGCCCGGCGTGCCAAGGCGCTGGGCTTCTATATCGGCCTGTCCAGCAACGGCACCCTGATAGACGAGGCCGCTGCCGCCACGCTGGCCGACATCGGCTTTGATTACGTCGGCGTCAGCCTGGACGGCATCGGCGCCACCCATGACCGCTTCCGGCGGCTGGACGGCGGCTTTGAACTGGCGCTGCGCGGCCTGCGGCTGGCGCGCGACGCCGGCCTGAAAGTGGGCATCCGCTACACCATGACCGAAGACAACGCCGCGGACCTGCCGGCGCTGCTGCAACTGATGGCGGACGAAGCCATCGACAAGTTCTACTTCTCCCACCTCAACTATGCCGGGCGCGGCAACAAACACCGCGCCGACGACGCCCGCCACGCCCGCAGCCGCTGGGCGCTGGAACTGCTGATCCAGCAAGCGCTGGCGCAGATCCAGGCCGGCCAGCCGCGCGACTTCGTCACCGGCAACAACGACGCGGACGGCGTCTACCTGCTGCACTGGGCGCGCCGGCACTACCCGGAGCGCGCCGACGCGCTGCTGCGGGCGCTGCGGCGCTGGGGCGGCAACGCCAGCGGCGTCAACATTGCCAATATCGACAACCTGGGCAATGTGCACCCGGACACCATGTGGTGGAAAGTGACGCTGGGCAATGTGCGCGAACAGCCGTTTTCTAGTATCTGGCAACAGCCGCGGCACCCGCTGATGAGTGGCCTGCGCCAATCCCCGCGCCCGGTGGCCGGCCGCTGCGGCGCTTGCGCCCATCTGGCCATCTGCAACGGCAATACCCGAGTGCGCGCCTGGGAGCTGAGCGGAGACTTCTGGGCGGCGGACCCGGCCTGTTATCTGAGCGATGTGGAAATCGGTGTGGAGCCGGGCCGCCACACGCTGCCGGAGCTGACGCCGTGGAGCCGGGAAGCCCGGTTCTAAATGAGCCGCTAACAAAATCGCGCAGCGTAGCTGAGCCAAGGCGCGCCGACGCAGGCAGTACAAGTAGTACGACAAGGAGGCGCAACGCAGGATCAGCGGTTTTGTTGGCGGCTCTAATCACATCGAACTAGGCGGCTGCTGCCAATGGCCCATGGTCCTTGGCGGAGCGCGCTTTTATAGTGAGAACCTACCCATCATCGAGCCAAACCGTCATGAGCCATCTGGACATCCCTTCCTTCCTGCGCCACCAGCCGCTGTTCCAGCAACTGTCCCCGGAGCAAATCCAGGCGCTGGTGCCGCACACCCAAGAACTGCGCGGCCTCAAGGGCCAGGTGATCTTCCAGAAGGGCGACCCCTGCGACGGCATGTTCCTGGTGGTGTACGGCCGGGTGAAGCTGGCGTTGTCCTCGGCGCAGGGCAGCGAGAAAGTGATGGAAATCATCCACCCCGGCCAGAGCTTCGCCGAGGCGGTGATGTTCCTGGGCCGGCCCTGCCCGGTGATGGCCCAGTTCCTGGAAGACGGCATGCTGCTGAAAGTGGAAGCGGCCGGCATCCTGCAAGCGATAGACCACGACCCGGCCTTTGCCCGGCGCTTGCTGGCCGGCCTGTCGCTGCGCCTGCACGGCCTGGTGCGGGACGTGGAGCGCTACTCCATCGAAAGCTCTTTGCAGCGGGTGATAGGTTATCTGCTGCAACACATCCCGGAAGATGGCGGCAGCCTCACGCCGCAGGTATCGCTGCCGGTGAATAAAAGCCTGATCGCGTCCCGGCTCAACCTGACGCCGGAAACCTTCTCGCGCATGCTGCACCAGCTGATCGAGGCGGAGCTGATCCAGGTGGATGGGCGCGATATTACCTTGGTGGATGTGGAGCGGCTGAAGGCCTTCGGCAACTGCGCTTAGAGCCACTAACAAAACCCCTGATCCTGCGTTGCGCCTCCTTGTCGTACTACTGGTACTGCCTGCGTCGGCGCGCCTTGGCTCAGGTACGCTGCGCGGTTTTGTTAGCGGCTCTTAGAACCTGTTTACGATTTGCTGCGCGTCGGCGATACAGCGTTGAAAACGTCTTCGAAATGCTCATGTACCACCTGTACATTCCGCTTTCTCAGCCATTTTCGCCTTGTCTCGCCTTAGCTCGCGAGATCGTAAACAGGCTCTAAGAGCCTGTTTACGATCTTTCCGAGAGAGATCGTTGTTCAAGACATTGAATCCACTGCGCGGATGATGCTCTAGGGCCGGTTCCGCCCTGCCTGAGCGAGGCAAGCACCGTCGCGAGGGAGTCAAGCAGGGAGGAGATAGTGGCTTGGCCAAATATCCCCTCCACCTCTAAAGACCTCCCGGCGGCAGGCTTGAAGAGAGCCTGCGCGCGTGGGATTCGTGGTGTCCCGCGTATTTACAGCGCTTCAGGATAGGTACGCATCGTGCCCGTTCAGGGAGGCGCCTCCCCCGGCGCCGGCGCCCCCACCAAGGCCTGACGCGCCAGCGCCATATTGCTGAACCCCGCCTGCCGGTAGCACAGCCGCGCGCAAGTATCGCGGTTGCTCCACGCGCCGGACGCCCACATCGCCAGGATGGCGGCGCGGGCGTATTCCTGCTCGCCATGCCGTTGCTGCCAACGGCGAAACTCGGCGAGCACCAGCTGAATCTCCTGAAGAATGGCCGTGGAATTGGCCGGATGGGCCGGGCAGTCGTCCGTCAAGGCAACTACGCCGCTGCGCGCCTCATAGACAATGAGCAAACGCGCGGCGCGCTTGAGCGTGTCATTGTGCTGCTTCAATAGCTTCATCATGGCAATGCTCCCCATCCGACCGATCAAAACACGCGATTGATGCGCTGCAGCCCCAGCTGCAAACGCTGCTGCACCGGCTCCAGCAAGGCCAGCGCTTCCTCGCTGCTGAACAGCAGCGGCTCGTCACGGCCTTGCAGCAGGGTGAGCAAGGCTTGCAAGCCCAGATGGGCGGCGCGCAGATCGATCGTGCCTTGCAAGAGCAGGGCATCCAGCTCGGCGTGGCTGCGGCTCAATTGCCGGCCCAGCGCGCCCAGCTCAACGAGATTGCCTGCGGCGGACGGCAGTTGATGCAGGCATAGGCGTAGCTGTTCCAGCGGCGCGGCGCTGTTGGGGTCGTACGGTTCTCCTGCGCACAGCGGGCAGGCGGGAGGGGAAAGAGCGGAAGGAAAAGTAGCGAAGGTCATCACGGTCTCCATGTCAGTTTGGAAACCTGCCTAGGCGAGGCTAGGGC
>NZ_JAYSGF010000082.1:0-4108 GCF_041912965.1 Chromobacterium sp.
CAGCGTTTGGGGGTGACCAAGCTGGGGATTGTAGGGTCGGAACAATTCGTGCAATGACATGCATATGAGGTTTATTGTTGTGGCATGATATCGGGCGGCCGCAGTCTGGCCGCCCTTATGCATGCCGGCCGTGCCTGACGCGGCCAGCCATCATGCGACCTCCGCGTCCCGAGCAGCCTGACGGGCCGCCCATTCAATGAAAAGAACAACACAAGATGAACACACGATTTGTCTCCGTCCTGACATTGTTGTTGGCGTTGACGGCTTGTAGCGGCAAGCCGTCCGAGGCGCCTCAAACCGCCGCCGGCAAAGGGGGCGCTTCGGCGCCGGCCGCGCGCGCGCTGTCCAGCGCCGACGTGGTGGCGGCCACGCCGCGGCCGCTGGCGGCCACGATTTCCTTCACCGGCTCGCTCAATGCGCTGACCAGCGGCAGTCTGGCCGCAGAGGTGGAGGCCAGGGTCAAGGAAGTGCGCGTGCGCGAAGGCGAGGCGGTCAAGCGCGGCCAGGTGCTGGCGGTGCTGGACGCCGAGGTGTTGTCGCAGTCGGTGACCGAGCAGAACGCCCAGGTGGCCAATACCGAGGCGCGGCTGCGCCTGGCCAAGGTCAAGCTGGAAAAGCAGCGCGAACTGCTGCACAAGGGCTTCATCTCGCAGATCGCCTATGACGAATTCGACAGCGACTACCGGGTGAAGGAGGGCGAGGCCAAGGCTCAGGCCACGCAACTGGCGCGCGCGCGCCGGCTGTTGGCCGACACCCAGATCCGCGCGCCGATAGACGGCGTGGTTTACGAGCGCAAGATCAATCCGGGCGAAGTGGCCGGCAAGAACGCGGTGCTGTTCGCCATCGCCGACCTCTCGGTGCTGGAGATCGCCGCCACCGTGCCGGCGCGGCTGATTTCCCAGATCCAGCCCGGCATGCGGGCCAGCTTCACCGTGGACGGCCAGAGCGAGCCGCAGCACGGCGAAGTGGTGCGCATCAACCCGGTGGCGGTGCCCGGCACCCGCAGCTTCACCTTGTACATCCGCGTGAAGAACCCGGAGCAACGCTTGAAAGTGGGCCAGTTCGCCAAGGGCGGCATCGTGCTCAAGCAGCTTGACGGGCAGGTCGTGCTGCCGCTGCCGGCCATCCACGATCCCGACGGCCAGGCCTGGGTGATGGTGGTCAAGAAGGGGCGGCTGGAGCGCCGTCCGGTGCGGCTGCTGCTGCGTTCCGAGGCGGACCGGCTGGCGGCGGTGGAGGGCGTGACGGCCGGCGAGCCGGTGATCGCGGTCGACCTGGTGGGCGTGAAGGCCGGCGATCCGGTCTCCTTGCCCAGCGGCAAACTCTAAGCGGAGACAACCAGTATGTGGCTGACCCGAGTCAGTGTCCGCAATCCTTATTTCGCCGCCGTGCTGATGTTGACGCTGGTGGTGCTGGGCCTGTTTTCCTGGCAGCGGCTGGCGGTGGAGGAAATGCCGGACATCCGCTTCCCCATCGCCCTGGTGTCCACCGATTATCCGGGCGCGTCGCCCGAGGTGGTGGAAAGCGAAATCTCCAAACCGGTGGAAGAGGCGGTCAACACCATCAACGGCATCAAGGAAATCCGCTCCTATTCCATGGAAGGCAATTCCACCGTGGTGGTGGAGTTCGAGCTATCGGTGAACCCGGTGGTGGCGGTGCAGAACGTTCGCGACAAGATAGGCGCGATCCAGGGCCAGTTCCGCCGCGAGATTTCCGCGCCCACCGTGTCCCAGGTGGACCCGAATGACAACCCGATGCTGAGCCTGGTGCTGACCTCGGACCAGACCCGGCCGCGTGAATTGACCACCTGGGTGGACAAGGTGTTGAAGAAGCGGCTGCAGATGGTGGCCGGCGTCGGCGACGTCAAGCTGTTCGGCGGCGTGCGCCGCGAGATCCGCGTCGATGTCGATCCGGTGCGGCTGGAAGCCTCCGGCCTGTCCTTGCAGGACGTGGCCGACGCGCTGCGCGCCGCCAACCAGGACTTCCCCGCCGGCTCGGTGTCGGCGGTGAGCAAGGAATGGGCGATCCGCGTCGCCGGCAAGCTCAAGTCCGCCGAGGACTTCTCGCGGCTGGCGGTGGGCTACCGCAACGGCGCGCCGATCCGGCTGGACGACATCGCCACCGTGGCCGATACCGAGGCCGAGCAGTCCAGCATCTCGCTGATAGACGGCCAGCCCGGCGTGTCGCTGGACCTGCGCGCCGCGCGCGGCGCCAATGTGGTGGAAGTGGCCGAGGGCGTCAAGGCCAGGGTGGCGGAGCTCAAGAACCAGATGCCGGCCGGGGTCAAGGTGCACTACACCTATGACAGCGCCGAAGACGTGAAGAAGTCGCTGAACAACGTCGAGTCCACGCTGCTGGAAGGCGCCGGCCTGACGGTGCTGATCGTGTTCCTGTTCCTGGGCAGTTGGCGCAGCACGGTGATCACCGGCCTGACGCTGCCGGTGTCGCTGATCGGCACCCTGTTCGCGATCCAGATGTTCGGCTTCACCTTGAACATGCTGACCCTGCTGGCCTTGTCGCTGTCCATCGGCCTGTTGATCGACGACGCCATCGTGGTGCGTGAAAACATCGTGCGCCACACCGGGCTGGGCAAGGGCCACTACCAGGCGGCGCTGGACGGCACCAATGAAATCGGCCTGGCGGTGCTGGCCACCACGCTGACCGTGGTGGCGGTGTTCCTGCCGGTGGGCTTCATGGGCGGCATCATCGGCAAGTTCTTCCACCAGTTCGGCCTGACCGTGGCGGTGGCGGTGCTGATATCGATGCTGGTCAGCTTCTCGCTGGACCCGATGCTGTCGTCGATCTGGCACGACCCGCACCATCACGGCGACAAGCACCGCGGCCCGCTGGGGCGGATGCTGGACGCCTTCGAAAGCTCGCTGGACCGGCTGGCGGAACGCTATGTCGGCGCCATCCGCTGGGCGCTGGGACATCGCAAGACCGTGGTCGGCACCGCCTTGCTGCTGACCATCGCCAGCTTCCTGCTGGTGCCCGGCATTGGCGGCGAATTCATCCCGGAGCGCGACAGCGGCAAGTTCACCATCAGCTACCAGACCGCGCCCGGCTCGGCGCTGGAATACACCGCCACCAAGGGTCATGAGCTGGCGGCGGCGGTGAAGGGCATTCCCGAGATCAAGTCGATCTCGATGAATGTGGGCGAAGGCAATTTCGGCGCCGGCAAGAACGATGGTTCGGTGACGGTGGACATCGGCGCCAAGGACAGCCGCCAGCGCAGCCTGAGCCAGGTGATCGCCGACGCGCGCGCGCGGGTGCGGCCGGTGGCCGGCGTCACCATCAAATCGGTGGCCAACGAGCAGCAGCAGGGCAAGCCGATCAAGGTGGGCCTGCGCGGCAGCGATCTGCGCGAATTGTCCGCGGTGTCGGAAGACCTGATGCGCCGGCTGGGCAAGATCCAGGGCGTGCGCGATATCGAATCCAACCTCAGCGAAGGCGATCCGGCCTTGAACCTGGTGCTCAAGCGCGACGCCGCCACCAGCCTGGGCGTGGATCTGGCCCGCGTCGGCAAGACCCTGTCCATCCTGCTGGCCGGCAACGCGGTCACCACCTGGGAAGCGCCGGACGGCGAGAACTACGACGTCAAGCTGCGGGTGCCCAAGTCCGAGCGCCGCCAGGAACTGCTGGACGCGCTGACCGTGGCCGGGCGGCCGGATGCGCACGGCGCGGCCAATATGATCCCGCTGTCCTCGCTGATAGAAACCCGGCAGGGCATCAGCCCGCGCCAGATCAAGCGCGTCAACATGATGCGCGAGATCACCATCCTGGCCAATATCGAGGGCCGCGACGCCGGCACCGTGTCCGCCGAGGTGCATAAGCTGGTGGAAGGGCTGAAACTGCCGCCGGGCGTGGTGCTGGCGCAGGGCGGCCAGCAGAAGGACATGCAGGAATCGCTGGGCTACGCGGTGCAAGCGCTGGCGCTGGGCGTGGTGTTCATCTACCTGATCCTGGCCGCGCAATTCCGCAGCTTCACCCTGCCGGTCACCATCATGATGGCGCTGCCGCTGGCCTTCGTCGGGGTGTTCTGCTCGCTCTACCTGTTCGGCTCCACGCTGAACATGTTCTCGGTGATCGGCATCATCATGCTGATGGG
>NZ_JAYSGF010000083.1:0-1215 GCF_041912965.1 Chromobacterium sp.
AGGAAGTGGCGCACAAAGGCCAGTCGGCCATCCGCGACGCCGCCACCGGCGAGAAAGTCGTCACCCCGTTCCCTGTGCCGCCGCGGGGAAAATAAGCAAATTACAAATTGCATATTTTGGTCAAAACAATAAGAATTTTTCTTATTGACGGCCCTTCGGCAGCTTAATAGAGTTGCATTTGTAACAAACAATAAGTTCCCAATACATTCCAGACATGGTGTAAGGTGAACAAAAAATGCTCGCTAATCAAATTTAGAATGCAATAAAAAAGTCAGGTACTTGTAACCAAGCATCATCAAACCTTTCCCCTGAGGAGAAGAATCATGAAGAAAGTTGCAACCGTTATTGGTATATTTCTGTTGAGCGCAACGGTGTATGCCGCCAATCTAAGCAGTGATGATTTCTGCGATGGCTATGATGACGGCTATAAGGAAGGCTGGTGCTATGGCCAATTCTCCTGCATTAAACCAATATCTCCGATTTGCCCAATTCCACGAATTGGTGAAGATGGATACCGGGATGGCTATAACCGAGGATTTATTGACGGCAGACGCGCCAAGGGATAATGGCTACCCGTTCCTCGCAAGCGCGTGCTATCAGCCTAACTGTCCAAACAAGCCAGATCTCTATCTAAAATAAGATCACACAAATGAAAAAAATATCAGTTGCAAAAATAATAATCGCTTCATCAGTCATATTTACATCCACAGCATCATCCGCAACTTGGCATGGGATGGCGGTTATATCCGATGAAACTGCCTATTTCTTTGATTCTGAAACCGTACAAAAGACACCAAGTTCGGTATCAATTTGGGTAAAAACAGTCAGGCTTTCAAGTCCAGACAAGGAAGGGGCTTGGGCAACTGCCTGGCGCCGTAGATTTAGTTGTACTGCACGAACAATCCAAACAATCGCATATTCCGACTACGATGAAAAAGGGGAATTTATTTCATCTGGCAATAGAGAAGGTCCAGCTGAATTGGTAGTTCCGGACACCACTGGGGAGGCCATGTTAAAAATATTTTGCGAACCAAGCTTTCCAAATGACAAGTCAGAAGAGAAATATTGGAAAATTATTGACAATGACGTTTACAAAGCCAGAGATGCCATTGTCAGCGCCGGAATTGATATTGCTCCAAAATAAAAATTTTTGATTTTGATTTTGATTTTGATTTTGATTTTGATTTTGATTTTGATTTTGATTTTGATTTTGAT
>NZ_JAYSGF010000083.1:1315-4094 GCF_041912965.1 Chromobacterium sp.
TTTTGATTTTGATTTTGATTTTGATTTTGATTTTGATTTTGATTTTGATTTTGATAATTTAAGAATAAGGCTACAAACAATGAATCTGAAAATAATTATTTTCGCAATGCTTGTTGTCGCTGGCTTAGTTTTTCCTCCAATATCTAAAGCAAAACAATTTGATGGAAACGAGCTTGTTAAGCTTGCCAATGATTACGATAGAAATCCAGGCAGCCATAATTCGGGGGAGTTCATGGGCTATGTGCTTGGCGTTTATGACGCCACTAAAGGGTTTGGATTTTTCTGCATTCCAAGCGGACGTGGCATAACGAAGGGTCAAATACTAGAAATTGTCAAAAAAGATCTTCGAGATCACCCCCAACTCTGGCATGAACCGGCATATACCTTCGTCATAGATAGCCTAATGGATCAATATCCATGCGAGAAAAAACCTAGTCGATAACCGCCCACGCCCAACGCGAATCGTCGAAGTCGTTGATGGACAATATGTCCGCCTACATTGCAGCCATTCGAAAACGGCGCGCCGGAATACAGAGCGCTTCCTTTGCCGAACATGGCCTGACCACTTGGTTGCGGCGGAAAAATGAGCCCTCCAACTTCTTGGCTGAAGAACTCTCAGTTACTCCTACGTACTTGTCCGCACAAACCATATAGAAAGGGAAATTCATGATAATTTGGGGCTCTGGTAGTGGAGGCGCTGACCTTGGTCAAGTCGAGGTAAGGCACTGCGCAACTTGTGAAAGAGATCGCCCATTCAAGCTATTCATTCAATACAGGTATGCCCATCTCTACTATCTTCGTTGGGTCACAGAAAAAAAATACCACTTGGCGTGTGATATTTGCCAGCGAGGCTGGGAACTTAAGGCTGCTGATGTTGAATCAATGCTCGAAAAGAACCCTATTCCGTTTATGACTCGGTTTGGCTGGGCGTTTTTGGTTGGTGGTGTTGCTCTAATCATTCTCTTTTTAAGTCTGAGCAAATGAGTTCTAACCTGGGGCTCAACTTCGCTCCCTTCGGTCGTTGGATGCTGCGCGATAAAGCCGCGCAGCGCCGGTTAGCTCTACGTTAGGCCTGCTAGAGTTGATGCCCGCTACTCAGACCTACCTAGAACCGACGCAAGAATCCGGCCGCGCATTTTTCACTCGCGGCATTTCCGGCAGTGTCGTGATGCTCAACCTGCTGCGGTTTCGCCCCGTCGCGGATTACTCGGCCACTCCAGAGCTTGCCCCGACATCACCCATAACGGGAGAGGCCGCTTATCGCCTTTACATGGAGCACACACTCCCGCACCTGACCAAATCCGGCGGCGAGGTTCTATTCTTTGGACACGGCGGCGGGTTTCTGATTGGCCCCAGCGAAGAGCGTTGGGACGCCGCCATGCTTGTACGCCAGGCCAGTGTCGCCTCCTTTCTGGAATTCGCGTCCAACCAAGACTACCTTTCCGGCATCGGCCATCGTCTCGCGGCACTGGAAGATTCGCGCCTGCTTCCGCTAGTCGAGGAAACCTGAATCGTGACAACCCATGGTCGAATCCCACTGTACGCCGCCTTGCTGTTGCTGGTGGCTGCATCTTCGCTGTTCGCCATCTTGTCCGGTGCGGATTACCTGAGCGCCATGCTTCCCGGCGGGCTGCCGCTGGGTAACGTGTTGGCTGCGCTGGTGTTCTTGGGCATGTCCGGCGCCGGCTATCTGCTGGCCAAGGAGCGCAGGGTGCTGGGCCGGATTGCCGCCATCGTGTTGGCGGGCTCGGTGCTGTGGTTGCCGGTATCGGTCGCGCTGGCCCGCAACGCCTCGCTTAACTTTGCGGGCTGGAACGGTACGCTCTGGTTCCTGTTCACGGTCGGCCTGTTTTTCGCCGCGCTGGGCGTGCTGCTATTCGCCGCGGGCACCGCCGTGCGGTCCGCGCGAAAGGCCAAGAACGCGGCCGAGTGACGGCCGATCCGTTTCCGGCTAAATTGGGCAAGCCCGCATAACCATAAGCCAGACAGCGCATTCCTCATGCCAGACATCGACTTCAGCAAAGACGAAAAAGCGGCCCTTGTCCGAAAAATACAGCTTTACTTCAATGAAGAGCTCGGACAGCAAATCGGCCAGTTCGACGCCGAATTCCTGATCGACTTCGTTTCCCGGGAGCTGGGCGCGTATTACTACAACCGCGGCCTGCAAGACGCCCAAGCGACGTTGGCGGCCAAGCTGGATGACGTTCAGGACGCCATCTATCAGCTTGAGCTGCCCACGGAATTCAGGAAATAAGCCGGTTACATCAAGTATCCAACCCACTTTGGACGGGTTTTCTGCTTAAATTGCATCCAGAAGCCACGCGTAAACCCACCATACCGAGGGCAACCCCATGTTCGCCAGCGCCAACAAGCTCCTGATGCACAACCGCGTATTCGCCTGGCTGGCCGTGGTCACCGGCGCGCTGTTGCTGATTCCGCTGATCGCCATGCAATTCACCGCCGAGGTGAACTGGGACGCCACCGACTTCATCGTGATGGGCGCACTGATCTTCGGCGCCGGCAGCCTGTTCGTGCTGATCGCCCGCCAGGTGCGGGAGAAACACCGCCTGCTGGTGGCCCTGCTGGTGGCGGCGGCGTTCCTGTATGTCTGGGCCGAACTGGCCGTCGGCATCTTCACCGACTGGGGCAGCTGAGCCCGGCCGGGCAAGCGCGATGCCGCGTTATCTGGCGCTACTGCTGGCGTATGTCTGCCTGGCGCTGGCCTTCATCGGCGTGGCGCTGCCGGGCCTGCCCACGGTGCCGTTCCTGCTGTTGGCGG
>NZ_JAYSGF010000084.1:0-3942 GCF_041912965.1 Chromobacterium sp.
GATTTAGGTTCCAGCGCCGCAAGGCGTGAGAGTTCGAGTCTCTCCTTTCGCACCAACCTATATTTTTACTCAATCCACCATAACCCACCATTGCCCAGTAAAGCCCGTAAACAAAGGGATCTTTGTGCTATCGCATCCCGCTGCAATCCTGCAAAAACCACCGCAATACAGTATAGTTTGTCCCAGATTTGTCCCTCCGAGTGTCCCAAGAATGGCAACGATAGAACCGCGTGGCGACAAGTGGCGCGCCAAAGTCCGCAAGGGCAAAGTCTCTCGCTCACAAACCTTCAAACGCAAGGCTGACGCGGTTGCTTGGGCGACAAAGCTGGAGGCCGATATTGATGCAGGCCGGATCGGAAACATTCCAGATAAATCGTTTGGTGAATTGCTCAAACGATACTCTGAAGAGGTAAGCATTACAAAGCGCGGGGCACGCTGGGAGCAGCTCCGCATTGAACTGTTTATCCGCGAGTACCCTTCCCTTTGCGAAACGCGTCTCCCAGACATTGGGCCCGAGACTTTCGCAGCCTGGCGCGACGAGCGCTTGAAATCCGTAAGCCAGTTAACAGTCCGACGAGAGTGGGCGATCCTTATGCATGCCTGCAATATCGCGATCAAGGAATGGCGCTGGCTGGTCACGAACCCTATCAGCACGGTAAAAAAACCAGACACGGTGAAGGCTCGGTCTAGGCGGCCCACGGACAAAGAAACCGAGGCAATTCTGCTTGCATGCGGATATAGGAAGGAAGACGCGCCCACAATGCAGATGAACCGTGCTGGTGTCGCTTGGCTTTTTGCTATTGAAACAGCGATGCGGGCTGGGGAGATTTGCCGGATTCGGCCGGAAGAACTGGACTTCAAGAAGCGCCTGGTTCATATCCCAACCAGCAAGAACGGCCATTCTCGTGACGTTCCGTTGTCACGAGAGGCCATGCGCTTGCTGAGCCAGGTAATGATGGCGACTGAGGGAAAGGAAACTGTGTTCGATCTGACAGCGGCAAACCTTGACGCGCTATTCAGGCGCGCCAAGGATAAAGCGCTGATTGATGACTTGCACTTCCATGACTCGCGCCGGGAGGCGCTGACACGGATGGCAAGAAAGCTGGACGTGATGACGTTGGCCAAGGTAAGCGGCCACAGAGACTTGCGGATACTTCAGAACACATACTACGCGCCGAACATGGAGGGTGTTGCCAGCCTGCTTGATTAAGCGGCCCGGCGGACGCGCTGCCTTTCGACCCACGACATGATGTCTTTGGCCTTCCATCGCAGATCCATTCGCTGGCCCCCAGACGACACGTTGAATGCCTCTGGAAATCCAGGCCTAAGGGAAAGTCTTTCACTGAAATGACGCTCAGAGACACCCAAGTACTGCGCGCACGCTGCCGGCGCCCAAAGGGCTTTATCGACAGGCACAGACGCGCCGAGACCATCGAGCTTTTTCGTTAGCTCGGTTAACACAGCAATCAGTTGTTCATCCATATACCCTCCAAATGATTTGGGCCGCCCTTTGGCAGCCCTCAAAACACAATCTCCGGATCGGCCCACCGGCCGCCCCACTCAGCCGCCTTGTCCGGTAGCCACTCGCTACGGGTGCAGCTCGTTCCCAGCGTCGACTCAGGCCGCTCCGGGCCAAGGTAGATCACCGCGCCGTCACGCCGCTGGATGTAGCGGTAGATGGGCGGCGCCGGCAGTGCGGTTGTCACGCCGACTCCGGCGGATGCCGCGGGCACGGCCAGCGCAGCGAGCCATCACCCGACGGGCAGGTGCAGCGTGGCGGAGCCATCGCGGCGTCGATGGCCGCGCGCGGGTCTTCGAATTGCTTCTTGTCGATTGGGCCGGTTCTGAAATTGACCAGCCAACACAGCGGCGGCATCTTTGGTAGATCGGGCATGATGAATGCCTCCACAAACAGCCCGTTTTCGATCATGTAATCCAGCCTTGCCGCGTCCTGCTCCAGCTCGGCGATGCGCGCGGCCATGCCCTGGTACTGATCGCCCGCCAGGTGCAGCAAGGTTTCAGCCGAAAGCCTAGCTGGTATGCCAGCCAGCATGTTGTTGAACAGCACGTTTGGGTCTTTCAGCTTTCGCCATCCGGCCAGCTCAGCGACCAGCGCCAGGACCGTGGCGGGATCCGCGGCAGCTACGAACGCCGCGTTTCGCTCGCCCTCCGCAATGAAGTTCGAATTGCCGGCCAGCAACACTTTGGGGCCGATGTCAGTATCGACGCACACCTCAGATGCGGACACAATTTCCCGAGGCCTGCCAGCGCGCCACGGCCCGGGCGTCGCCGCGCGCGCCATGCGCTCCAGTTCGGCCAGTTGGTCATTCGTGATCATTGCTATCCTTTCTTGTCAGCCCGCGTTAATCGCGCCGCGGTATTCGCCCAAAACTTTCGCCGTGGCCTTCATCTCGTCCAGGATCAGCGCCGCGTGCCCGTGGTCAACGGCGTAAATCCAGGTGACGAACTTACCGTCAGCCGTCCCGAACTCGACGCCAAACAGCTTCCACTGCACGCCATTGACCATGACGGTCGGCTGCAAGATAACTGGGTTCATGGGCGGGAGGCCTCCATTTGCTTATCGCGCCACGCGGCATACCCGCGCCGGCGCTTCAGGTCGTTAAAGTGGCCGCAGGCCTTGCAGTTGTAGCCAGTGACTACAAAAACAGCTGCGTGGCCTGGCCACGGGCTTTCGCTTGCCGGCGGCGGATTCGGTGGCTGCATGGCCGCCTGGCACTTGCTGCATTCAGTTTTCATTCGGGTTTACCTCCGCTTCGGCTGGCCACGAGCGCTTGCTTCCACTCCGGCCAGGTGTCGATGGTTTCGCCGGCGCTCTTCAGCGCTGCAATGAGTTCTGCCCGCCGCTGTTCGGCTTCCTGCGCCCACTCGGCGGGTGTCATGTTGATATAGCGGTGATAGGCGTCGCAGTGAATGCAGACTTCTGCGCATGAAAGAAAGTCACCAACGAAGCCGGTATCGCCGCATTCGGCGCAAGTCATGATTCGCCCCTTTCCATCCCATCCACTGGCATGCCTTCCTTGCAGCTCGGGCAATACCAAGTCCCCAGGCCCGGCGCGTCCGGGTCCGGGATGAAGTTGGCCGGCGGCTCGCCGATGAAGACGGTGCCGCCCACCGGCTGCGTGTGGACGTGCGGCGCGTGGCCGTAGTACGGACATAAGACGTCGCCATCTAGGCCGGTGCAGTGCTCGCACGCCATCACTCGCCACCTTTCATCGCCACCCATTGCCGGGCCTGCTTTATTCGGTTTTTAATCCCCCTCTGCAATCTAGGGCCGTTCCAGATGGGTTTCCCTCTGCCAGCACATACGGATCTGCGCCGCGCTGGTGCAGCATCATCGCCAGATTGGCCACGTCCTCGAAGTTGCCGGCGTTGTCTTTGCCGATGTGGCCGACGAGCAGTTGCGCCAGGAACTCGACAGAGCATCGCGCCGGGTCGTCCCAGCCGCTGCGGCCCTTGGTCCGCGCGTCCGCGAGCTTGGCCTTCATCGCCAACGCGAAACGGTCGACGGCAACGTCATCGGGGTGCTGTTTAGCACCAACGGCGGCGAATGTGTGCTGCTCCGGGTCAATGTGTGCAATCGCTGCCTTATACACCAACGAGCCGCGATCGAACGTCTCGCACATATAGTCAGCGGGAGACCTGCTGCAGTCATGGTTGAGCGTGCACCGATCAAGGTCGGCTTGGGTTGCTTGCCGAAGATTCAAGGTTTCCCCGTGCGCCACGTCGTACCACCATCCGCGTTGCCCTTCCGGAATGTCCCGCTTCATTTGAGCGCGTGTCTTAAGCTGCGCGCGATACACCTGCGCCAACTGGACATCCGGCGTATCGATTGCCGCCTCCAGCGCGGTGATCAGTTCGTCGGTCAACTCGCCGGCGCGGTCTGCCGCGACAACAGCGCGCGCCGCGTCGATCAGGTTCGGT
>NZ_JAYSGF010000085.1:0-3896 GCF_041912965.1 Chromobacterium sp.
ACCTGCGACCTGCGGATTAACAGTCCGTCGCTCTACCAACTGAGCTATCAGGGAATAAAAAACCAGCAATTCTCAAACGAAGCCGTATTGGCTCCCCGAGCAGGGCTCGAACCTGCGACCTGCGGATTAACAGTCCGTCGCTCTACCAACTGAGCTATCAGGGATTTGAGTGAGGGCGAACTATAGCTTCAGCCCGCTTGGCTGTCAACACTTGGCGGCGGAAAATCGCAGATGGCGCTATGGCGGTGCTTGCCGGCCCTTGAGGGCGGCAAATCCCGAGTGGCGACGTGGATGGGGGCGCGTTAAAATTTCAATCATTGCCAATGCGGACAAGCCCGCGTTTTTAAGGTGGATTAAATGAATCTGGATTGGAAGCTTGCGTTGAGCGAGCGAGCGGAACTGGCGAATAATGCCGCTGGCGAATTAAATGCCCGTATCAGTCAACTGGAAGCGCTGAAAGCCGGCGCCGCGCTGGCGATTCTGGATGATCGTAAAGTCATTCAGGTGGCGGGAGAGGATGCTGAAGCCTTTTTGCAGGGGCAACTTTCCAGCGATGTGCGCGAGCTGGCTGATGAAAGCCGTGCTCAATACAGCAGCTACTCTTCGGCCAAAGGGCGGATGCTGGCCAGCTTTCTGGCTTGGCGCAGCCAGGGTGTCTTTTACTTGGCGGTTTCTGCGGATTTGGCCGACTTCGTGGTCAAGCGGCTGAGCATGTTCGTGCTGCGCTCCAAGGTCAAGGTATCCATTGCCGACGATCTGGTCTTGGTCGGTGTTGGCGGCATGGTCGCGGCGGAAGCCTTGGGTCTGGACCCGGCCTTGGTGGCGGCGGTGACGCCGCGCGGCGTGCTGCCTACGCCGTCGGGACGCTTGATCGCCCTGCCCGGAGCGGGCTTCATGCTGGCGGCGGAAGCCGAGGGCGCGACTATCGGTGAGAAGCTGCTGCAGTCGAGCGCGCTGATCTCTTCGGAAGTTTGGGGCTGGCGCGATATTGATGCCGGCATTCCATGGCTGACTTTGTCAACGCAAGAACAGTTTGTGCCGCAAATGGCGAATATGGAATTGATTGGCGGGGTAAGTTTCAAGAAGGGCTGCTATCCGGGGCAGGAAATCGTCGCGCGTTCCCAATATCTGGGAAAAATGAAGCGCCGCCTGTTCAAGGTTTCATTCCAGCAATTTGCGCCGGTAGGGACCAAGCTTTTTAGCCCAGGCGTTGAGGGACAATCGATTGGCATGATTGCGGCGGTCTGCCAGGTGGCCGCCGAGTGTTATCAAGGCTTGGTCGTTGTTCAATTCCAGGCATGGGAGGATGGCATTTATGCCGATGAAGCTTGCACTATAAAGTTGCAGCAACTGGAACTGCCCTATTCGCTGAATGAAGACGCGGCAAATTAATTGCTGATTTCTGTTGCGCTTCCTTGACTTGATGGGAATAGCTTGGCTACATTACCATCTGTAATGCACCACTACTCTTAAAAAATATATTTGGGAACATGCTAATGGAACTGTCGAAATTGGATTTTACCCAGCTGGTGGCTTTGCGTGCCGACGTCGAAGCTGAAATCAAGCGCCGCGAAAGCGAAGAAAAGTCCAAAGCCAAGAAGCAGATCATCGAACTGGCTCGCGCCTATGGCCTGAGCGTGGAAGAAGTGCTGGGCAAAACCGGCGGCGTGCGCAAGCCGGTGGAAGCCAAGTATCGCCACCCGGCCAGCCCGGAACTGACTTGGACCGGCCGCGGTCGCAAACCGGTTTGGGTTCAGGAGTGGATTTCCAGCGGCAAGGCGCTGGAAGCTCTGGCTATCTAAGCCATCCGTCGTTTTATTCCGGATTTCGAAGGCGCCTGTCATGGGCGCTTTTTCTTTGTCCGGCCGCCTGCGGTCTGGCTTGATGCTTGCTATAAATGGATGTAGCGTTCAAGCTGTTTCGCGTTGTGATCTGGGTGTGCTGACATTGTCTTGAGAGTGGGCGGCTATGCTGGATTTTTTTTCAAGAGGGGCCAAGGGGCGTTCGGATCCACTGGCCAATGCCGAGGCGGCCAGGGAGTTTGTCGCAGCCTTGAAGCAGGAGTATGGCGCAGCCGCGCATGAGCGCGTGGTGGCTTTGCTGTCGCCGTTGGAATTGGATTGGCACAATATTACAGTGGACCGCGTCGAAGCGCTGCTAGCGCTAAACCAAGAGACCGAGCCTCTGCATGAGAGTCTGTGCGCGCAATATCTATTGAATACGCGGATGCCCAAGGCGCTGGAAGCGCAGCTGAGAAATCAGATACTGGCATATGGAAAATGCTTTATCGATAGTTATCAGCATGTGCTGACAGTTGACGCCGATTCGGTGGAGGGCGCCAAAGTGCTGACCCTGCTGCCTATCGTGTTGTCCCGGATGATGTCTTATCTAGGCGAGCATGCGCGCTGGCATTGGGTGCGAAACTTTAACCCGGAGCCTGCTTTTTGGCTGGGTGTTAACCAATTGTATTGGTTTGCGGAGCACCATGGCTGTGACTCCGTTCCCGTGTTTTTATTTGGTGATGGCCGTCCGGCGACGACGGTGCAAGATCAGTTTCTGATTCTGCATATGCTTGCCGTATTGAGCGGCGGGAATCTCAGCGGTCGACAACTGCATTTCGCCTATCAGTTGCTGCAGGTATTGAGCAACCGCATGTCTTTATCGAGAGTGTATTCGGATCATTCCAGTTTCGGCGTGTCGCTGAATGGCCCGCACTCCGCCGCTCGGGTGAGTGGCGGCTTGGTGGATGAGGCCGCGCGTTATTGGGGGACGGCCGACCTGGTTGAGATCCTGCACGGCTGGAGCATTGTGCTGGATGCGGGCAGGGTGCCGCCCGAGATCAAGCGGCTGATGGAGCCGGGGATTGATGCCAATGCCTTGCGCTTGTTGATGCGGGAATGGTCACCGCAGCAAATGCGATTTGAGCGCGCGGAGCGGGTGCCGGTTTCTGGTCAAAGCATAGAAGTTGCTTATCGCCTGCCGGTGCTGCACCGCTTGATTCGGGCTTTGGACGAAGCCAAACAGCAGGAGCCGTCGGAAGAAGGTGGCTTCGACGATGCGGCCAATATCCGCATCTATGGGTTTGTCACCACCAGAAAAAGAGATAAAGGCGTGCCTTTGTCGATTAATGTCGGCGGCGAAGCCGCGGTGCCTCCATTGAAAGAGGAGTTCTCGCGCTGGGATGTCGACAATATCAGCCAGACCGGCCTGGGCGTGACCTTAAAGGCGATGGGGAATGAATGGGTAGGCCTGGGGGCTTTGGTTGGTTTCCGGGAGAAGTCCGTCGATAGCTGGAGCCTGGGCGTGGTGAGGCGAGTAAAGCGCACTTCGCCGGATCAGATCTATCTGGGGCTTGAAACCCTGAGTCGTCGACCAGTGGCGGCATCGCTGCGGCCTACTGATGTCCGCCTGATAGACCCTACTCTGCCTCCGGAGCAGGTGTGGCTGGCTGGCCACATCGCGCTATTCGTGCCGTGTCAGAAGGCAGGCAAGGTCATCAATGCGGTGCTGCTACCCCTCTCCTTATATGTGCACGGCAAAGAGTTTTATATGACGGCCAAAGGAAAGCACTTCCAACTATCTCTCGGCAAGGTAATGGATAAGGGAAGTGACTGGTGCCTGGTTGAGGTCGAGTTGGTGAAAGCCTTGGAGAAAATGCCTGTCGTGCTGTGATGCGCGGATGGAATGCAGGAAAGTGCCGACGGGCCGGAGTTGATCTCCGGCCCGTTTTGCTAGCTGTTTCGCGGGGGTGATGGGGGCTTATTAAATACCTCTTATGGATATTCGTTGCCGTATCAAGGGCTTGGGGTGTGTGGCCCGCTTTTGTTACGGTTTTTGTCGCGAAAGGTGTTGACGGGCTTGGGGGCGTGACGTATAGTTCGCCTCCTCAGCAGACA
>NZ_JAYSGF010000086.1:0-3790 GCF_041912965.1 Chromobacterium sp.
ATGAGTTTATCGCCTGCGCGTTCAACATCACGTTGCCGGACGACTCCGACAATCAGTTGCCCGAAGCTCAGCTTGAGATTGACAACATCGGTCGTGAATTGACTCAGTGGCTTGAACAAAGCGGCGGCGGCGCTGGCGCCACCTGCCGGATCATGCAGGTCATGCGCGCCACACCTGACCTGATCGAATTCGACATCACCATGGACTTGACCGGCCTGGCGATGGACCAGTCCACCGTTAGCGGCAAGCTCTGCTTCACCGATCTGCTCAACCAGCCCGCCGTCACGGTCTATTACCGGCCGGAAACCGCGCCGGCACTGTTTTGATCTGAAATTAAACCAAGGAGAAATGAGATGAATAGCAAATGGCTGAAACGGTTGCTTTTCAAGGCTTTTGGCCAAAAACAGCAACCGCCGGCAAGGGAAACTACGTTGACGATGCCTGATGGACGTCAAGCTCGAGTGCTAATACTTGGCTCCTATCGACCACGTTGACCACGAATACCCTGCTAATGATTTTGAACGATACCTGCCCACCATTAGCCAGCTTATAGCAGTAAAAGTCCCCTACTGCCGGGATAAAGATAGGTTCTATCTGAATTGATCGATCCAGCCCGTGCATCTCTGCTACCCCAGCAGCTCTATCTGTGAACATTACGCCGATTGTCAGCATTCCACGCTCCAAAATATATCAAATGGATAACAAGTGTATCAGGAGGTCGTCGGCTGGTTTCGACCATTTCGGAGAGCTTAATGCATTGGTCTGATCGCTATGTCGGCCAAGACTATGTCGCCGACACGGCCGACTGCGCTGTACTCGCCGGCACGGTAGCGCGCGAAGTACTTGGCCTTGATGTCCAGCTCCCAGGCGAGCGTCGCCCCGGGCCATTTGGGCGCAATGCGCTCATCCAGCAGCACCAGGACGCTTTCGCACGGCGAGTCGATGCGCCGGCGGACGCTCAACCGGTACTCCTGATTGCCCGCGGTCGCGCTCAGCACATCGGTGTGATGTGCTGGCTGGCCGGAGAGTGGTGGGTGCTGCACGCCGACGAATCCGCCGGGTTTGTTGTGCGCCAGCGGCTGCGCGACATGCCGAGGCAAGGTTATCAAGTTGAAGGGTTCTACGAATGGCTGTGACCAAACCGAAACTGGTGCATCTTCCGCACCCGCTGACCACCAATGGCCGGCAGGTGATCTACGAAGCATTCCGCCGCAATGAGACCCTAGGCGGCTACCTGCGCCGGCTGCAAATTGAAGTGGATCGTGCCCCGCTGGCGGTGCAGGTCAACGGCCGGCCACTGGCTGACTGGCGCCGCTACCGTCTGAGAGGCGGCGATTTCATTGAAGTCCGCGCGGTGGTGGCCGGCGGTGGCGGCGGCAAGATCCTGCGTACCGTCGCCATGGTTGCTCTTGTTCTGGCCGCGCCACAGTTAGGCCCAATGCTGGCTGGCACGATTGGTGTGTCCGCGACTGTCGGGACCGCTCTTGTCATGCTTGGCGGGTCGATGCTGATCAACGCCCTGCTGCCACCACCCATGCCAGAGCTTGGTGGTCTGGGTGGGCGCGATTACTCGGTCAGCAATAATTACGCGCTGTCCGGCGCTCGCAACCGCGCCCGAACCTTTGCGCCGATGCCGCTGGTGATCGGCCAGCGCCGTTTCGTGCCAGACGCGGGCGGCAACCCTTTTACCGAGTTCACTGGCCAGGATCAGTTCCTGTACCAGGCCTACCACTTCGGGCTGCAGCCCGATCTGCAATTGTCCGATTTCCGCATCGGCGACACGCCGATTGGCAATTACCAGGGCGTTCAGCTGTTCCATGCGGCCGCGGATGGACAGTTGCCGGCGGCCTTCGGCAATGTCAGCAGCGACACCGGCCGCGAGATCAAGGCCAGCGACGGCTGGGTAGTGCGACAGCTGGCGCGCGAGACCATCGGCATCGGCATGGACCTGCAGGGCGTCGGCTATTACGCCAACGACAATGGTGATATGGAATGGCGTAACGTCGATTCCGAGATCCAATACCGGCGGCTGCCGGATGGCGCATGGCAGCCCTATGGCGATGACCAATATGGCAAGTACCGGCTGCCAGGCAACAGCATCACGCCGGTGCGCCGCACCTTGATGCAGGAACTGCCGGTTTCGCAGTACGAAGTCAGGGTCCGTAAAACCAGTGGCGACGTGATGTCCAGTCGGGAACGCAACGAGTTCGCCCTTGCCGGCCTGCGCGCATACCGCAAGGACACGACCAGCTACTCCGGTCAACGCCGGGTTGGCCTCAAGATCAAAGCCAGCAGCCAGCTCAACGGCGCCGTGGACGAGTTGAGCGCGATGGCCGTGGCCAGTTGCCCGGTATGGACCGGCTCGACCTGGTCGAATCAGCCGACGACCAATCCCGCATGGTGGTATCTGTGGTTCGCGCGTGGCGCTTTTGACGGCCAAGGCCGCCGGATGTACGGCGCGGGTCTGCCGGATAGCCGAATCGATATCGAGGCCATCAAGGTGTGGGCGGCGTGGTGCGACGCCAAGCAGTTGAGCGTCGGCCTGGTGTTGGACCGTCAATACAGCATCGCCGAAGTGCTGGGCCTGATTGCGCGCTGCGGCCGCGGGCGCTACACCTGGCAATCCGGCAAGCTAGGCGTGATTTGGGATGCGGCCAACCTGCCAGCAGTCGCGGTGTTTGGCCCGGCCAACATCCGTGCCGGCTCGTTCAGGATCGAGTACGTCAACGAGAAGGTGGCCGACGAGGTCATCGTCAATTTTTCGAACAAGGACAAAGGCTACGAAATTGACCAGGTGCGCGTCGCCGTTCCCGGTGTCAGCACCCCAACCAATCCGGTGACGCTGGACTTCATCGGCTGCTGCGATACCAGCATGGCAGGCAGAGAGGCCAATCTGATCGCCGCGTCTCAGCTCTATCACCGCCGGCGTGTGAGCTGGGAAACCGATTTCGAGGGCCTGGTTGCCACGCGCGGCGACGTCGTGTTGTTGAGCCATGACCTTGCCAACTGGTCGCACTCCGGCCGGCTGCTAGCCGGCGACCGCGGGCAACTGCGCTTGGATCGCCCCGTTCCGCTGGGCCCCAGCGGCTGGGTGGGCATTCGCTTCCCAGATGGCCGCTATGGCACCTATCGAGTCAATGTGGGATCAGGCAGCAGCGACACCTTGCAACTGCGCGATCTGATCCCCGCGTCGGACGCTGGCGGCCCGCTGCCGGTGCCTGATGAGTCCCCGGACGCGGTGCCATACGACTGGATGTGGTTCTACGACGCCGCCACGCAGCCGGGCCGGCGCGTCAAGATCGTGGATGTGAAGCCCAGCGCCGAGGGCGTGAAGTTCACCGCCATCGACGATCGCCTGGAGTACTACGCGGCCGAAAGAGGCAGCTTCAGCAACAATGGCCCAGCGCCAACCTTACCGCCGGCGCTGGGTTTCCTGCGGCTGTCGGAGTCCAGCCGAGTGACCGGTGACGGCCGGCGTGTTGCCGTGGTGACCGCGGCATGGCCATCACTTCGCGGTGCTGTGAACTACCAATTGAAGTACCGCCGCGCCGGCGGCGCATGGGCAGCCCAGGTAGTGCCGGATACCTCGTTCAGTTGGGACGCGGATCCTCAAGATATGGATGTGTCGGTGGTTGCTGTTTTCGCTGACGGCTCAATGTCTGCGCCAGCTGTCGCGTCGTTGAAGATCCAGGGGCACACGATGCCGCCAGGCACGGCGACCGCGTTCACGGCAACCGGCGAGATGATGCAGATCACGCTGCGCTGGTCTTATCCCGCACGGGCCGATCTG